>VXOF01000083.1 GCA_009840285.1 Nitrospira sp. SB0662_bin_26 | reverse complement strand
GGAGCGGAATGGCATGAAGGGCATCTCCACCTGGTTCACCGCCAAAATGCCGTAACCCAAACTTCCGTAGAAAAAACACAAATAGAGCCGTCGGCCCTCACCGGCCGGCGGCTCTATTTTTTTGTCAAAAAACCGGAAATGACCAAAACATCCTGCTTTCGCCCATTTTCTGAAGGCATGGTTCCTGCGTAACAGGAAAGTCGTACACTCTTCGAGTGGCAAGTGTGCCAGACCGAAATAATTCTCCGGCCTGATCAAGAATGGAAAAGAGCCGACGTTATCCGTCCTGGCCTTGGGGGCGGGCGCGGCCGAACTGGCGGCGGTTTTCCTGTTGGATGGCTTGCAGGCAGGCTTCGCAGATTTCGCCGTGTTCTTCGGTCATGTAGGTTTCGGTGACTTCTTCACAGCGATCACAGATCATGCTTTGTTCCTTTCTCTATGCCGTTCGGAGTCCCTTCCTCGGTTGGCACGGCGGGAACAGGCTGTTCTTTTTTGTTATCCATGGCAAACAGGATCAGCAGGGATACGACACCCACGGTGATGGCGCTGTCCGCCACGTTGAATGCCGGCCAGTGGTGGCCTCCCACATAAAAGTCGAGAAAGTCCACGACTTCGCCGTATTGCAACCGGTCGAGCAGGTTCCCGATCGCCCCCCCGAAAATGGCGGAGACGCTCAACTGGCCGCACACGTCCGCCGGGTGCATGCGATAAAAGATCGTCCCCAACAGCCCCAGGGCGAAGATCGACGTCCCGGCGAAAAAGATGAGCCGGAACGCGCTGTTGGTCGTGGCAAACATGCCGAAGGCCGCGCCGGGGTTCCGGATATAGGTCAGGTTGAAAAACCCGGCAATGACGGGGATCGATTCATGCAAGTGCATGGTATGCATGACGAGGGCCTTCGTGATTTGATCCAGGACCACGATGCCGAATCCGACGCCCAGGAGGATGCTCCACCGCTGAAATCCGTTGTTCACGCGACGGCCTCGATGCACCGGTCACAGAGCGTCGGATGCTCTGGGACGCTGCCCACGGAGTCACGATAATTCCAACAGCGCTCGCATTTTGCTCCTTCTGCCTTCACGACGTTGACGCTCATGCCCAATGCTTCATCACTGGCCGAGTGTTTCTCGCCGAACGGGTTTTCAATGGAACGAAGGACTACCTGGGACACGATAAACAGCGCGGGCAACTCGTGCTCATAGGCTTCGAGAAACCCGTGCAAGGCCGGAACCACGTTCAGCACCACGCGCGCTTCCAAGGAAGATCCGATGATTTTTTCTCGCCGCTGTTCTTCCAAGGCCGACAGGACCACGGTGCGGATGGCGAGTAATCGTTTCCAGTTGGCGTCCAAATCCTCCTCATCGGGTATGGCCGCGGGCTCGGGAAAGGTTGCGAGGTGAACCGAGTCCTCCGGAGACGGTTCCCTGCCCGGCACGGCGTCCCAGACGTCTTCCGCGGTAAAGCTCAGGATGGGGGCCATGAGCCGGGCCAATCCCGTGACGATTTGGAATAGGACCATTTGCGATCCTCGTCGCAGGGGCGAGTCCGCTCGAAAGGTGTACAGCCGGTCCTTCAGAATATCCAGGTAGGTCGCGCTCATGTCCACGGAGCAGAAGTAGTCCAGTTCGTGTACGATCTGCCGAAAATCGAATGTCTCGTAGCCTTGCCGCACGTGACTGATGAGGTTGTTGAATCGCAGCAGGGCCCACCGGTCCAGCTCCGGCAGTTGCGATACATCAACCTGATGCGCCGGATTGTGTGGATCGAAGTCATAGACGTTGCTGAGCAAATACCGGCAGGTGTTCCGGATTTTCCGGTAGGCCTCGACCAATTGCGTGAGGATCTGCGATGAGATGCGCAGGTCTTCCTGGTAATCCTGAGCCGCGACCCACAACCGCAGGATTTCCGCGCCGTGCTGCTTGATGACGTCCTGCGGCGCCACCACGTTGCCGGCCGACTTGGACATTTTCTTGCCCTGCCCGTCCACCACGAATCCGTGGGTGAGCACGGCCCAATAGGGCGCCCGTCCGTCCGTGGTCACGGATGACAGGAGCGCACTGTGGAACCATCCCCGGTGCTGATCCGACCCTTCCAAATACAGGCTCGCCGGCCACCAGTCGTCACCCTGCTGTTTCACAACCGCGGCATGACTCACTCCCGACTCGAACCATACGTCCAGGATGTCCTGTTCCTTGTTGAATTCCGCGGCCCCGCATTCCGCACAGGTCGTGCCGTCAGGGAGTAATTCCTTCGCCGATCGTTCGAACCACACGTCCGCGCCATGCTCGCCGATCAGGCCGGCGATGCGCTCGATGATCTGCACGTCGATCAATGGGGCCCGGCATTGCGCGCAGGTGAATCCGGGAATCGGCGTTCCCCAGATCCGCTGTCGGGACAGACACCAGTCCGGCCGGTTCTCGATCATGCCGTAGATGCGCTCTCGGCCCCGCTCCGGAATCCATTGCACGCGGTCGATTTCTTCGAGCGCCCGCTCGCGCAACCGGCCTTCTTCCATGGACACGAACCATTGTTGCGTGGCGCGAAAAATCACCGGTTTCTTGCAGCGCCAGCAATGGGGATAGGAATGGATCAATTTTCCATCATTGAGTAACACGCCCAGTTGCCGCAGCTTTTCCACGATCGTCGGATCGGCTTTGAACACGTGCTGCCCGGCAAACTCCTCGACCTCGTTCGTGAAACGTCCGTAATCATCGACCGGCACCAGAACCTGAAGGGGTTCCTCAAGCACATGCCGCTTCTCGGCCTTGTCATATTTCGATGCCAGCAGATAGTCGTCCATCCCGTGACCCGGCGCGATATGCACGCACCCCGTTCCCTGTTCCAGCGTCACGAATTCCCCAAGCAGGACAGGTGAAAGACCTTTGCTCAAGGGTCGTTGACAGCGAAGGGCCTCGAATCCGTCATCTCCTTTTTTACGACCGAGGATCTCGGGGTCTTTCAACTCACAGGCTTTGGACACGTCTTCCACCAGCTTTTCCGCCATGACCAGGACTTCATCGCCCACCCGGACGAACGCATAGTCGATTTCAGGATGCATCGCGATGGCCTGATTCGCCGGCAATGTCCAGGGCGTCGTGGTCCAGATAACGATGGAGACTTTCTCGACGTCAGCCAGTCCAGGTAAGCCAAATAAGTTGCCTGAAGCCAATTGGGCCGTGGGGTAATCAAACGGAAACTTCACATAGATGGAGGGGGACTCATGGTCCATGTATTCCACCTCGGCTTCGGCCAAGGCGGTCTGATCCTGCGTGCACCACAATACCGGTTTCAGTCCCTTGTACACCCTTTCCTGCTCCACGAATTTTCCGAACTCCCGAATGATGGTCGCCTCGTAGGCCTTGTCCATCGTGAGGTAGGGCCGTTCCCAATCACCCAGGACGCCCAGCCGTTGAAACTCGTCCCGCTGGATGGTCCAGAATTTATCCGCGTACTCGCGACATTGCCGGCGTAATTCCGTGGCGCTCATGCCCCTTTTCTTCTCGCCGAGTTGCTTCGTGACCTGGTGTTCGATGGGCAACCCGTGACAATCCCAGCCCGGCACGTAGGGCGCCTGCATACCTTCCATGGTGCGGGATTTGACGATGATGTCCTTAAGAATTTTATTGAGCGCGTGACCGATGTGAATATGGCCATTGGCGTAAGGCGGGCCGTCATGCAGCACGTAGAGCGGTTTGCCTGCCCGGGATTCTTGAATGCGTTGATAGAGTTCCTGCTTCATCCACCGGGCGACGAACTCCGGCTCGCGGTTCGGCAGGTTCCCCTTCATGGGAAACGCCGTCTGGGGCAAATTGAGCGTTGACTTATAGTCCATGATTCACACGAGCACGTGAAAAAAGAAGGGGGAGAGCAAGGGCGAAGGAGGCCTCTGCGCGGCCGTCATCCCGCTCGTCAGCTGACCGCCATCATTCGATCGAGCGCGACCCGGGCCAGGACCTTGTCGTCCACCGGCACGGATATCCGGTTCACCACACAGCCTTGCGCGAGATTTTCCATGCTCCAACACAGATGAGCGGCGTCGATCCGAAACATGGTCGCGCACCGGCAGACGGTGGGGGACAGGAAAAACACCTGCTTGTCGGTTTCTTCGTTTTTCAGCCGGTTGACCAGGTTCAACTCCGTCCCCACGGCCCACAGGGTCCCCGGTTCAGCCTGTTTGACCGTGCGAAGAATAAATTCCGTTGACCCCACCAAATCAGCTTGATTGACCACGTCTTCGTGACATTCCGGATGCACGATGACCCGAATGTCCGGATAGGTCTTGCGAAAGTACTCGACGTGCGCGGGCTGAAACATCTGATGGACGCTGCAATGCCCCTTCCATAAAATCAGGCGGGCTTTTCGGATCGCCTCTTTCGTGTTGCCCCCGTACGGCAGGTACGGGTCCCAGACGATCATCTGTTCCCGCGGCATCCCCATGGCATTGGCCACGTTGCGGCCAAGATGCTCGTCCGGGAAGAACAGGATCTTTTCTCTCCGGGCCCAGCACCATTCCATGACGGCCTTGGCATTGGACGACGTACAGGTAATACCCCCATGCTCCCCGCAAAAGGCTTTGAGGTCCGCGGCGGAGTTCACGTACACCGCGGGCATGACGTCCTCTTCCACGGACACCACGCGCCCTAGTTCCTCCCAACACTGGTCCACCTGCTCGATGGCCGCCATGTCCGCCATGGAACACCCCGCAGCCAGATCCGGTAAGATGACGGTCTGGTTTGACCGGCTCAGAATATCCGCGGTTTCGGCCATGAAGTGGACGCCGCAAAAGACCACGTAGGGGTGCTGCGACCGCTCCGCGGCCAACTTGGACAGCAACAGGGAATCCCCCCTGAGGTCGGCGTGAACGATGACTTCATCCCGCTGGTAGTTATGCCCCAGGATCAGCACCTGATCGCCGAGCGCCTGCTTGGCAACCCTGGTCCGGTCAAAGAGTTCCTTGGCCGTGACCGACTCGTAATCGGTGATGGGGAATGCTCTGGTTTCAACGGAATTCACATCCGCACCTCTTCCTCCGGTGAGTCAACTATTATCAATGGCTTGCTCTCTTCGCTCGATAGTCGAGCATGGACCAAGCCTAAATTTTTGATTGTAGCAGATATGAACCATCCTGCAACAGTGGCCTTATCGACAGGAGATGGCGGGCTAAAGCGTCTGGCCCCAACCCCTCTCAAAGAGCTGAAGAAATAGTAGGGTCCCTCGGCGACAATAAGGAGCAACCGGCAACGCTTCTCGACAATTCACACAATGGTAGTATCCTAATTTGAAATGGGGCGAGAGGATTTCGATTGACACGCCACAGCCTCATCAGTAGAATGCACCAATGGTTTTCCCATAACTCTGCTCAACCTCCTGTAGGGTCTATATCACTGCCAACGGCCACCGGGAAGTACGATCTCCAGTGGCCATTTGGCATCCAGAGTTACCCATGCACCCAGACGACACGCCACCCCCAGCTGATGAGTCCCCGCACCATGCCCATGTGTGGGCGGCCTTTGAGGTGTGGTGGATTGGGGAGCAGATTCGTTTGCGGATCGAGCGTAACGCGGGTCATGACCCTGACGTGTACCATCTCTGACCAATTGCCCCTCATTTCAAATCAGGACACTACCCGGAGAGGGATTTAAACAGAACAGATTGTCATGCAGGTGCGAGAGAACAATTTGCACGAGCAAACATCGCATTGCTATTTTTGCTATGCTCCTGCTATGGTTGCTATGTTTTGTTGCGTTTCTGCTATGTATTGCTATGATTGTGTTATGTTTCGCATAGCGTGCTGCTATGAAATAGCAACCTCAGGCAAACAGGACGTTGGAGGCAGACGATGTCTGAAAACGATGCGAGCATGGACGCCTATCGTACGGTCTTGAAGGATCTGAAAAGGCGAAAAAAGGTCATCGACGCGGCCATTGCCGGCGTGACGGCCTTACTGGGAGAAAGTGAAGCAGCGTTGCAGGCTTGTCTGCCGGTTCCGCTTCCCAAAATTCAAGAGTCTGGTGACGTCGCGTCCGGTGCATTCGCCGACCTGACAGTAACCGAGGCTGCCCGAGCATACCTGGATATGGTGAAGGAGCCGCAATCCACCGCTGAGATTGCCGAAGCCCTCGTAAAAGGGGGATATCCTACCGAGTCGAGAAATTTCAGAAATACGGTCAGGTCGGTCCTGGACCGGCATGCCAAAACCGCGGGGGAAATCGTCAAGGTTCACAGGAATTGGGGACTGGCCGAGTGGAACCGTGGCAGAGGCAAGTGATAAAAGCGATTCAAGCTCTTCGACACCTGTCTTTGTGGCATCCGCTATCTCCAGCCTTCACACCTTGCCCTACACAACAAGCTGATTGACAAGAAAAAGGGCAAGGCGTATATTTTGCAGTCCAATGAATAGCTAGGGGAGCCGGATGGCTGAGAGTCTTCTGACGAAGACAACCCTTATGACCTGATCTGGGTAATTCCAGCGTAGGGAAGCGGATAGACAGTCTACCGCCTTTCGAGTGAGCCGCTTCCAAGTCGTTGGAAAGCGGCTTTTTTATTTGTCGGAAAGGATTTCCGCATGAACAACACCGAACTCCCTCAAACATCTGCCGGGAACGGGAACAAGGGGCAGGCACCTTCTTCGACCTTGACCACGTCTCCGCTTCCCGCGTCTAAGAAAGTGTACGTCACAGGGGAGCAGGACGGCGTGGCCGTACCCATGCGTGAAATCGCTCTTTCCTCCTCCAAGAAAGAGAACGGTTCGTCCCCTGCCTCTTCGATCGTCGTATACGACACGTCCGGACCCTATACCGATTCTTCAACGGGGATCGACATTCAACGCGGCCTGCCCCCCTTGCGCCGCGACTGGACCCTGGCGCGGCAGGACGTGGAGACCTTGCCCGACGTCTCTTCGGAATACGGACGATTGCGGGCTAATGATCCGGCGCTTGACATACTTCGTTTTGGCCACATTCGCAAACCGTTGCGGGCGAAAACGGGGATGAACGTCTCGCAACTGCACTATGCCCGCCGGGGCATCATCACCCCGGAGATGGAATTTATCGCGATCCGGGAAACTCAATTGCGGGATGCGCAAGCCCAATCGAACGGCACGCCCCGTGGCGTTGTTCAACATCCCGGCCAGGCCTGGGGTGCGACGATTCCCCATACCATCACCCCGGAATTCGTTCGTGATGAGGTGGCTCGCGGCCGCGCGATCATCCCCGCCAATATCAACCACCCGGAAATCGAGCCCATGATCATCGGCCGGAATTTTCTGGTGAAGATCAACGCCAACATCGGCAATTCCGCGGTGGTGTCGTCGATCGAAGAAGAAGTCGAGAAAATGATCTGGGCCATCCGGTGGGGATCCGATACGGTCATGGACCTGTCCACCGGCAAGAATATTCATGAAACCCGGGAATGGATCATTCGCAATTCCCCCGTGCCCATCGGGACCGTGCCCATTTACCAGGCCCTGGAAAAAGTCGGCGGGAAGCCCGAAGACCTGACGTGGGAACTGTACCGGGACACGCTGATCGAGCAGGCTGAACAGGGGGTCGATTATTTCACGATCCACGCCGGCGTCAAATTGGCATACGTGCCCCTCACCGCAAACCGGATGACCGGTATCGTCTCACGCGGCGGGTCCATCCACGCCAAATGGTGTCTGGCGCATCACCGGGAAAATTTTGCGTATACCCACTTCGAAGAAATCTGCGAGATCATGAAGGCGTATGACGTCTCCTTCAGTCTCGGGGACGGATTGCGACCCGGTTCGATTGCCGATGCCAACGACGCGGCACAGTTTGCCGAGCTCGAGACGTTGGGCGAATTGACCAAGCACGCCTGGGAGCACGACGTGCAGGTCATGATCGAAGGACCCGGCCACGTGCCCATGCACATGATCCATGAAAACATGGAACGGCAACTGGAGGCGTGTCACGAGGCCCCGTTCTATACCCTGGGACCCCTCACCACCGACGTGGCGCCGGGATACGATCACATTACCTCGGGGATCGGGGCGGCGATGATCGGCTGGTACGGGTGCGCCATGCTGTGCTACGTGACGCCCAAGGAACACCTCGGCCTGCCGACGAAAGAAGACGTGAAGGCCGGCGTCATCGCGTACAAGATCGCGGCGCATGCCGCGGACCTAGCCAAGGGACACCCGGGAGCCCAACGCCGCGACAACGCGTTGTCCCAAGCCCGGTTCGAGTTCCGGTGGGAGGATCAGTTCAATCTTTCGCTGGATCCCGACACGGCCCGGGCGTATCACGATGCCACGCTGCCCGACCATGCCGCGAAGGGCGCCCATTTCTGCTCGATGTGCGGACCTCAATTCTGTTCGATGAAAATCACGCAGGACGTGCGGGATTATGCGGCTCAACTCGATATGGACGAACAGCAGGCCCTGGAAGCCGGGCTTCGGGAAAAAGCCGACGAGTTTCGCAAAACCGGCGGGGAACTGTATGTGCACCCCGACAAACCGTAACCAACGGAGGCCCCTCACCCTGACTCTCTCCCGGAAGGAGAGGGCAATATAGGAATTTCTGCCATGGACAATCTCCAGCCGGCGCCGCTTCGTGAACGGGACGTCACCCGCCACATCGCGCGCGAATTCTATAAAGAATTTGATCAGCTCATTGAAAGTGACGTGATTATCGTGGGCGGCGGGCCGTCCGGTCTGGTCTGCGCTCATGACTTGGCCAAACAAGGATTTCGCACCCTGCTGCTCGAACAAAGTCTCTCGCTGGGCGGAGGATTCTGGTCAGGGGGGTACCTCATGAACAAAGCCACCTTGTGCGAACCCGCCCACGAAATCCTCGAGGACATGGGCGTCCCGTGCAAACCCGTGAAGGACTGCGCGGGCATGCGAATCGTGGACCCCCCGCACGCCACCGCCCGCCTCATTGCCTCGGCGTATGAAGCCGGCGCCAAGGTGCTGAACCTGACCAGGGTCGTGGACTTGATCCTGCGCGGTGAAGGTACGCTCGAAGGCGTGGTCGTCAATAATACGACCGCGGAGATGGCCGGGCACGATGTCATCCACGTCGATCCGATCGCGCTCGAGTCGAAAGTCGTCGTCGATGCCACCGGCCATGACGCGGTGGTGGTCGGCTTGCTCAACCAACGCGGGCTCTATCAAACGGTTCCGGGCAACGGCGCCATGTGGGTTGCACGCTCCGAGGCCATGGTTGTAGAAAATACCCGCGAGGTCTTCCCGAACTGTTTCGTCACCGGATTGGCCGTGGCCGCCGTGGACGGCTCTCCCCGTATGGGCCCGGCGTTCGGGGCGATGCTGTTGTCGGGGAAACGTGCCGCCGACCTCGTTCGTCATAAATTGAAGGGCGAATAGGGATTCTCACTCATTGCGTTCCGGAGTCAATGAACCAGCAGGATTTTCTTCAGCAGGGTGAAGGGCGGGAAGAGGACAAGCTGACCGCGTGGAATTTATTCCAGCAGGCCTACGAATGTCAGATGAACGGCAAGCTGGATGACGCCGTGAAACTCTACCAGAACTCCATCGACACCTTCCCGACGGCCGAAGCCTATACCTTCCTCGGGTGGACCTACAGCTTCATGGGCCAGTTGGACGAAGCCATTGAAGAATGTCATCGGGCCATCGAGACGGACCCGGACTTCGGGAACCCGTATAACGACATCGGGGCCTATCTTATTGAATTGAACCGGTTGGATGAAGCGATCCCCTGGCTCGAACGGGCCACCAAAGCCAAGCGGTATGAAAGCCCGGCTTTTCCGCATATGAACCTGGGGCGCGTGTATGAACGACAAGGCGATTGGATGCGCGCCATCGACTCCTACAAAACCGCCGTGACGTTCAA
>VXOF01000049.1 GCA_009840285.1 Nitrospira sp. SB0662_bin_26 | reverse complement strand
CGCGATAGTCCTGCGTCACCGGAACGCCCAACTGCCGGGCAAGCCTGGTCCCGAGCGTCCGCGGTTTGATCTCGGCTAATCCGACGATACGGGCCAACGGGTCCTGCGCAAATATCTCCAGCAGGGCGCGCCCACCGCGTCCGCCTCCCAGAATTGCCACACGAGTGGCCGGAGCCGCTCGCCGGCGAACCGGTTTGGACGCCGCTTTGGCTTTGCGTTGCGGAACGGAAGCCGAAACCCGGCGGGATCCGGCTTTTTGAATGGAACGGCTAGCGGAAGGCATAAGTGCCTCTACCCCACCCGCATTCCCTCTTCGGAAATGCGCCCACTTACAAAGGGAAGGAACCCTCCGGCGCCTGCCTGCTTGTCCTGAGCCCTGAGCCTGTCGAAGGGTCGAAGGAAGCGAAGCGAAGGGTCATTGCACATCAGGTGGTTCCTCGATCCTGCGCAAGAGACTTGATCGTTTCCATGAATTGATCAATGTCCTTGAACTCGCGATACACGGAGGCGAACCGCACGTAGGCCACCTGGTCCAACCCATGGAGTTCCCGCATGACTTCCTCGCCGATCACCCTGGCCTGGACTTCCGATTCGCCCGAGTCCTGCAGGCGTTTTTCAATCCGGTCTACCGCGGCTTCCAGCATGTCGCTGCTGATCGGCCGCTTTTCACATGCCTTTTTCAGACCGGCCATGACTTTGGCGCGGTCGAACGTTTCTCGCCGGTTGTCTTTTTTGACGATCGTGGGAAGATTCTCTTCGATCCGTTCATACGTTGTGAAGCGACGACGACATCCGAAACATTCCCTGCGACGGCGAATCACCTCGCCTTCCCGGGCCGTGCGGGAATCAATCACCTTGTCGTCGAGTCGATTACAGAACGGACATTTCATGACGCGCCTGGAACACCCCCGCGCATTCCCCAAAAAAGAGTCATCGCCTCACCGGCCGGAAGACTGGTGCGTAACGGCGGATTCCTCATTGGTTCCTTTGCTATGCTCGGGACAGGCCTTGAAATGGCGGTAACGCGTTACGAAAAGACCGGAAAACGGGCACACAGAGCCTTGACTTCCTTGCGAATCCGGCTCTGGATTCGTTTCTTCGTGGGATGTTGCAGTACCTCGTCCATCCACGCCACGATTTGTGACACCTCGGCCACACCCATCCCCCGAGTCGACACGATGGGAGTGCCGATTCGAATACCGCTGGCCACCGCCGGCGGTCTTTCGTCATACGGCACGGCATTTTTATTGACGATGATCCCCGAGGCGTCGAGCGCCTCCTCGGCTTCTTTACCCGTCACCCCTTTGGAATTGAGATTCAGCAGAAACAGGTGGGTATCCGTCCCGCCGGACACCACGTGATAACCTCGTGCAGCCAACCCGTCCGCCAAGGCCCTGGCATTGTCCAGGATGCGTTGCTGATAGGCGGTAAAACTCGGGGCCAGGGCTTCCTTGAATGCCACGGCCTTGGCGGCGATCACGTGCATGAGCGGCCCGCCTTGCAGGCCCGGGAAGACGATCTTATCCACGGCTTTCGCGTGTTCTTCTTTACACATCACCATGCCGGCGCGAGGCCCGCGTAGCGTTTTGTGGGTGGTAGTGGTGACGAAATCGGCATAGGGCACCGGGCTGGGGTGCAGCCCCGTCGCCACCAGGCCGGAGATATGCGCGATATCGACCAGCAGATACGCGCCCACGGATTTCGCAATTTGCTGAAACCGCGGGAAGTCGATGATTTTCGAATAGGCGCTCGCCCCGACGATAATCATGCGCGGGCGGACTTCTTCGGCCTTTTGCTGTACCCCGTCGTAATCGATCAACTCGGTTTCGCGATCGACCCCGTAGGAATAGGCCTGGAACAGCTTTCCGGAAAAATTGACTTTACTGCCGTGGGTCAAATGGCCGCCCTGTGAGAGGGCCATGCCCAGGATGGTGTCACCGGGCTTCAGGACCGAAAGGTACGCCGCCATGTTGGCGGTCGAACCGGAATGCGGCTGGACGTTGGCGTGCTCGCACCCGAACAACTGCTTGGCCCGGGCAATGGCCAACTCTTCGACTTCGTCCACGAACTGGCAGCCGCCGTAATAGCGCCGCCGAGGATAGCCTTCCGCGTATTTGTTGGTCATCAGCGACCCCTGCGCGGCCAGGACTGCGGGGCTCGCATAATTTTCCGAAGCGATCAACACCAGCTTGTCGCGCTGTCGTTTCTCTTCTGCGCGAAAAGCCGCGTAGACCTCGGGATCTTCTTGTTGAATGGCTTTCAGGGTCCCGACGACGTAGCCCATTAGCCTGCCCTGAGCGAAGCCGAAGGGTCCTGCGGCTCCGGCGCTTCCTCCGGAGCAACGGCGGCGGCAGTCGCATCCGCGGCTTCATCGGTCGGGGTCTCGGCCCCAGCCTCTCCACCCTGTTTGACAAGACTCACGGACACATTCGCGATGATGTCCCGATGCAGCTTGACGCCGACGGTAAACGTACCCAATTCTTTCAGGGGATTTGCCAATTGAATTTTTCGGCGATCCACGTCGAATCCTTCGGCGGCCAACCCGGCTTCCAGGTCCTTCGTGGTCACGGACCCGAACAGCTTGTCCTCCTTGCCGGTCTGGACCGGAAAGGTGAGCGCGACCTTAGACAATTTCGTCGCCAGGCCCTGGAGTTCGTGTTCGACCTTCTTGGCCTTATGGGCCGTCACTCGCTTGGCATGTTCTAAGGCCTTCACGTTACGGGGATTGGCCTCCAAGGCTTTTTGACGGGGGAGCAAAAAATTCCGGGCGTACCCGTCGGCCACGTCGAGCACGTCTCCCATATACCCCAAACTGTCGATATTTTCTTGAAGAATCACCTTCATCGTCACTCTGCCTCCTCTTTTCCATCAAAGCGTAGCATCATAAGGTCCGTATGGGGGAAATGTCAATTTGGAGCCGGAGCATAGCACACCGGTCGTTGCGCCATCCCGGCTCCATCACGCTGGACACGTTCGGCAAGCGTCCTCTACAATGCCTTCATGCTGCAGCATTGCACCAGGCTTGCTCCCGCGAAAACGGCGGTGATGTGGGTCCTGAGCGTGGGGTGTCTGGTCTTGACCCTGCTCATGTCTCATGCGTTGGTCGCGCAACGGGCCGAAGACGTCGCCCTGGCGCAGGCCGCTGACCGGGACCTCCTCGACCTGACGTCGCTCAATGTCCGACTGAGTCAACGGGCGATTCATCCGCCGAAGCATCTGGTCAAAGCCGTCGTCGAGTTGCCGCACGTGCAAGCAGCTCGCGCCAAGATTGCGCCGTCGCCCAAATCCGCCGTTTTGGAAGATGACAATCATAACCGTGCCCTCATTTTGTCGGTGCTTGACAATGGTCGCCTGCACGCCTACGTGCTCGACGACCTCGATTTCGCGCAGCACGTTCCGTTTGTCACGGCCTGCGCCGAAAATCGAGGGTGCGCCTTTGATCGACGTCCAGTCACGGGAGGACTGGGCTGCGTGGCCATTTGTATTCAGCAGTCGCTCGATCCCGGCCGCGAGCCATGAAACTGCCTGACCTCCTCGACGCGTTTGCCACCCGGTTGGCGGACCATAAAGACGCCGCGAGAGCGTCCGACCCGTTGATCGAATCCCGCGCTACCCGGGATCTCGGAACAGCCGGCACCCTGCACCTGTATGCCATGGAGGCCCCCGCGGGCACGACGTTTCTGGAAGACGTCCCCGTCACCATCGTGCCGCCCGGAGACCTGGAACCTACCGGCGGCTTCCTCCTGCGGCGACAGGGCGACGCTGCCCTGGTCCAAACCCAGGATACATTGGGACAATCCACCCTCGACAACACCCTCGTACCGGATACCGTGGAATTCTTTCGCTTGGCCTCCGAGCGACTGGCCGACATGGCGGCGCACCCCGAATCCTACGCCTTGGGACCCGCCGAACGGCTGGCGCCCTGGCTGGACCCGGAACACAACGAAGCCAATGCTTCGGCCAGGACCGGGGCATCGGCGGCCATTCTGACGACCATGTGGCATGATGATCAGGTTGCGCGTTGGACCAAACTCGGCACACTGGCGGTGAACCTGATGCGACACAATAAACGCGTGCTGCTGGTGGCGCCTACGCACGACGCCGCGGATCGCGTACTCGGGTTCCTGGCCAAAACCCTGCGGAACGCCGCCCTGCCGTTTACCAGTCTCTTGAGCCGCTACGAAATTGCGGCGCTTCAGCAAGCCGAAGGGATTCCACTCGGGCAATTCGGATTCGAAGTGCAAATGCACAAATTCTTCGCCAAATCCTGGTCGCACAAGGATACCCTTCGCCAGAAATATGAGCGTTTTCGAGAGCTCATCCCCATTCTGGCCTACAAAGGGCAGAAACAACGAGACATGGATGAAGTCAAATTACTGGAATGGCGGCTCATGGCCCAGGTGAGCGAGTTCCAGCGGAAAATCAAGGAGATCGACCACCTGCTCGCCAAGTACGAAAGCCTGCCCATCTGGAAACGGCTCGGCATGCAGACCATGGGCAAGAACGTGGAAACCCTGAGCGAATACCGGAAACTCTATACCGGCAACATTGCGGCCCTGATGAAAGAGGTGGAGATCGCACAGGCCCGGATCCGCGAATTGTCTCCCGAGGCCGCGATGCCGAAAGAGATGCGGCCGGAATACGAAGCGTTGAAAGACGACATTTCCAAGCTGGGGGGGACCCAGAAAGTTCGTGAAATGCTGGCCGCCAGCGAGGCCACCAACCGGCAGGCCTTCATGCAGAACAAACGGTTGGTCGTGGCGACCCCGGGAAGAATCGTGACCGATCCCCTATTCAAACGCATGCGCTTCGACGTGTTGATCGCCGAAAATGCCCCGCACATTCCGGCCCCGTTTTTACTCGGCGTCGCCGGGCTCATTCGAGAACAGATCATCATCGCCGGAGACACCCGGGACCTCCAGGGCCCGAATCGACTCTGGCGCCAGGAATACCCTGAACACCTTTCCGAACCCTCCCATTCCGCTTCCGCACCCTAAGCTTGACGCCCATCCGGGCAAAAGCTGATAATTGTTATTCCTTCTCTCCGTTTAGGACAAACTCCATGCCGAAGTGGCGAAACTGGCAGACGCACTAGATTCAGGGTCTAGCGCCCCTTGGGGGTGTGCGGGTTCAAATCCCGCCTTCGGCACCAACCTCCCTCTTCCTGACTAGTTCATCTTCGTTCTCTAAAATCCTCAAGCGTATCGTCATTGCCGATGATTTCAACTTTGTGATTGACGAAGCCGGGTTTCTACGGTCAGGGTTCTTCGATAAGCTGATATTTGGCGATACGATAGGCGACTTGACGCGGGGTCATGCCCAACAGTCTGGCTGCCTTCGCCTTGACCCATCCTGTTTTCCTGAGGGCTTCTCGAAGACGGTCCCGTTCGATCGCATCCAAGCGTGCGGAGAGTGTTTGCTGGGCTGCAGGGCCGTTCGACTTGGTGGTGGGCTGAGATTGAACGGTTCGCATGTGGTCAAAATACGGCGTGAGCGATTCAGGAATGGCTTCCAAATTGACCAGCGAGGTCTCTGCAAGGACAACCAGCCGTTCAATGCAATTTTGTAATTCACGAATGTTTCCGGGCCAATGGTAGACACTCATCATGTGAACCAAATCCTGTCCCAATTGAATGTGGCGGCTATTGGCGCGATTGAATTTGTCGAGAAAATGCACAATGAGCAAGGGCACGTCGTCCCGCCGGGCACGTAAGGGAGGAAGCGTGAGCGGCACGACGTTCAGCCGATAATACAAATCTTCCCGAAACTCGCCGGTATGGACCATGGCTTCGAGATGACGATGCGTCGCGGCAATCACCCGGACGTTGACCGAGAAAGTTTCCTCACCTCCGACTCGCTCGAAGGTTTTGTCCTGAAGAACGCGAAGAAGCTTCACCTGCGTTGACAGGGGAATATCCCCGACCTCATCCAGAAACAACGTTCCGCCGGCTGCCTGTTCCAGTCGTCCTTTTCTGGCCTGATTTGCACCCGTGAAGGCTCCACGTTCCTGTCCAAACAGGGTCGTTTCAATCAGGGTTTCCGGAATCGCCGCGCAATGCACCACCACGAAGGGTTGATCGGCACGCTCACTCAAGCAGTGAATCCTTTGCGCCACCAATTCCTTGCCCGTCCCGCTTTCGCCGCGAAGCAATACCGTGGCCGAGGTGTTCGAGATCCGCTGGATGGCAGCGTCCACTGCTTGCATCGCCGCGCTGTTTCCAATAAGCACCGGCGCCCGGTTCTTTTTCCTTCGGTCGCTCGACGGTTTCGGTGCATCACCGGCTTGCTTGAGGCGTGGGCATGACTCGGCAATCTCGCAAGAACGGCCCGGAGCCTTTCCCGCTGCGGATTCTTGATTCAACAAGTCCAGGGCTTGGCCAATCCGGGCTTCGGGAGCATCCTCTCGATCTAGAATGGCCCACAGTCGGGTTATGAGCTTGTCGTCGTCCTTTGAGAGTTCTCGTTTCACGTTCCGTTCACGTCTGCATAAAAAACAAAAGGCCCCGGTAGGTCCACGTGCAAACTCGTTGCTCCGTGGCTTCCCGGCGCCTTTGCCTTGGTACACGATCGACTGTCCGAATAAGAAAGTTCCCCGTACTCGACGGATGTACGACGAGCCTTCTCTTCGGCCAAAAAAAACGCCCTCTCCCCATCTTCATGGGGGAAGGACGTTCATTGTCCTCGCGCAACTTGTCTCAGTCAGCGCAATGACGACTTTGTCATTGTCGGTTGTAGTTAACCGTACTTTTCTCTTTTTGTCAATGGGGCGCAGTGGTCGCGTCAGTCGTTGACCATTTCCCCTCCCCTCTCTCCCGGCGGGAGAGGGAGCAGGCAACTGACACGACCTACCCAACTATCTCTACCCCACCCTACCCTACCCTCCCCTTACAAAGGGGAGGAAAATACAAACCCGACAAAATTGTCGGGTTCGGACAAAGATGTCGTGACCCTGACAAAGATGCGCGACGTCTATTCCGTCGAACTTCAATAATGTTCCAATAATATCCAATGCTTGGTTAGGGAAATGAAGGTGGCATCGTTTTTGCTTAACTCTGTTTATAGAGACACGAAGGTCTCGACGGAAGCCTTGTAATCTGACAGAGCAGTCGAAGCCGTTCTGGCAATGACGCCAGGCCTGAGAGTTTTGCTGAACTCTCGGCTTGGCGTTTTTTTTGGCACTGGGCTTGGACCTGAAAGGCGGCAACTGGAAAAACAAAAAAGACCCCTGGATTCCCGCGTTCGCGGGAATGACAGAAGAAGGAGGAGCCATGGCACAGACCATTCACAATCACCGTTACGATCCGGTTTTATCGAAAGACCCAGCCCCTGACGCCGTGAATCGGGAGCAACCCCTCACCTCTGAGGAATACCTGTCCAAGACTGTCGAGGTCGCCGTGACGAAAGCCGTGTTGCAGGCCAGCGGTCCGACTCGACGGCAAGTGCTCGCCGGCGTCGGAAGCGCGGCGTTGGTCGGCCTGATCAGCGAGTTTCTTCCTCTTTCCCAATTGCAGGCACTGGCCGCGGACCCCGTGGGCAAACCGGAAAAAACGGATCTCGGGATCGGGTTCATCCCCATTACCTGCGCCACGCCGATTATCATGGCCGAACCCATGGGGTTCTACAGCAAGCACGGTCTGAACGCGAAAGTCAAACGGGCGGCGGGGTGGGCCATGGTCCGGGATTGGGCGATCAACAAGGACGTGGATGCCGCGCACATGCTCTCGCCCATGCCCTTGGCCATCACCCTGGGCGCGGGCTCACCCCAGGTCCCGTTCTACATGCCGGCCGTGGAAAATATCAACGGGCAGGCCATCACCCTGCACAACAAACATCGAGGCGTGAAAACAGCCGCGGACATGAAAGGGTTTCGCTTTTGCGTGCCCTTCGATTATTCCATGCACAATTACCTGTTGCGGTACTTCCTGGCCGACGGCGGCGTGCATCCGGACAAGGACGTGCAGATCCGCGTGGTGCCGCCCCCGGAAATGGTCGCCAACCTGAAGGCGGGCAACGTGGACGGCTATCTGGCGCCCGATCCGTTCAACCAACGCGCGGTGTACGAGAACGTCGGGTTTATCTACAAGCTCTCCAAGGACATCTGGGACAAACACCCCTGCTGCGCGTTTGCGATCTCACAGGAATTCGCAAAAACGTATCCGAATACGTTCCTCGCGTTGTTCCGGGCAATCGTCGATGCCACCCATTACGCGTCGAACCCGGCCAACCGGAAGGAAATCGCCAAGGCCATTGCCCCGGCGAACTATTTGAACCAGCCGAGAATCGTGCTGGAACAAGTGCTGACCGGGACGTTTGCCGACGGGTTGGGCGGCATCAAGAAGGTTCCGAGTCGCATCGATTTCGATCCGTATCCCTGGCATTCCATGGCCGTTTGGATCCTGACCCAAATGAAACGGTGGGGCCATTTGAAGGGAGACGTGAATTATCGAAAGGTCGCGGAGCGGGTCTATCTTGCGGCAGAGTGCGACAAGGTGTCCGAAGGTCTGGGCTATCCCACGCATGCCAAGACCATGACGAAGCATGTCATCATGGGCAAGACGTTCGATCCCCTGAGACCGGAAGCCTACGTGCAGAGTTTTCCGATTCACAGCATGGCGGCGTAGGGGGAAAATGACGCCTCACCTCCCGACTTTTCCCTCTTCGGAAAAAGTCCCCGTCCTTACAAAGGAGGGGAAGGGAGGGACGGCAGGTAGACTCCCCCTCTCCCATTTCCTGCATTAAGCGGGAAATAGGGAGAGGGCTGGGGTGAGGGGGGAAATTATCAACCCCCGATTTAAATGTCGGGGCGGGCTCAGTAAATACAGACGGGAATGACGATGGGCATCAAATCGACACAACATCCGTTTTTTATCTCCGTATTTTTCCTCGGGATTTTTCTGTTTGCGTGGCACGTCGCCACGATCAGTGCCCCGTTCGACCCCACGGGCAAGACGGACGAGGAACTGATGGTCATGGAGTTCAACGGCGATATCATGCAAACCGACGACGGCCAATACGTCTGGAACCCGGAAAAAGAAAAGGTGAAAGGGGTGCCGGGACCCCTGACGGTGCTGGAGAAAGCCTGGATCGAATTGAACGAAGCCTTCGTGATCAAAGGGACCAATGATCATGGGATCGCCTTCCTGGTGGGCTATACGGTTTCGCGATTTTCCGCAGGGTTTCTGGCGGCTTCCCTGGTGGCCATTCTGGTGGGGATCGTTCTGGGATTGAACCAGATGCTCTTTCGCGCCCTGAACCCGTTCATTCAGATTCTGAAGCCCATCTCACCCTTAGCCTGGATGCCCTTGCTCCTGTACACGGTCAAGGACCCGAAATGGACGGCGGTCCTGGTGGTGTTCATGGCCGCAGTCTGGCCGACCCTGGCCACCACGGCCTTCGGCGTGAACTCGCTCAGGAAGGAGTATTTGCAGGTAGCCGCCATTCTCCAGCTGTCGTGGTTCAAGCGGCTGTACAAGGTGATTCTGCCCGGAGCCGCGCCGACCATCGTGAACGGCCTCCGCATTTCGTTCGGGAGCGCGCTGGTGGCCGTGGTGCCGGCGGAGATGCTGCTGGGGGAACTGGGCGTGGGCTACCTGAGTTGGATTGAATGGAACAACCTGGATATTGCCGGGGTCATTTTCGCCATCCTGGTGGTGGGGACCGTCGGCGTGGTTCTGGATTCCGGGTTTAACAGATTGGCCGGTTTGGTCACCTATCGGGAGTAACGTCATGTCTTTTCTTGCAATCGATCATATGAACAAGTACTTCCCGAGTCATTCCGGGAACGGCGAGGTCTGCATCTTCGAAGACGTCACGGTCAAGATCAACAAAGGGGAGTTCGTCACCGTGATCGGCCATTCGGGGTGCGGGAAAAGTACGCTGCTGAACATCATCGCCGGGTTGGAAACGCCGACCGAAGGCGGCGTCATCCTGAACGGACAGGAAGTCACGGGCCCGGGATTGGACCGGATGGTGGTGTTTCAAAGTTTCGCGTTGATGCCCTGGATGACGGTCTTCGAGAACGTCGCCCTGGCCGTCCGTTCGGCCTATCCCACGTGGAGTTCGCAGGAGATCAAAGCGCACGTGCAGAAATACATCACGCTCGTCGGCCTGCAAGGGGCCGAAACGAAAAAACCCACGGCCCTGTCCGGGGGGATGAAACAGCGGGTCGGGCTGGCTCGCGCGTTCTCCATTGAGCCGAAGGTCCTTTTGCTGGACGAGCCGTTTGCGCAAATCGACGCGTTGACCAGGGGCGTGATTCAGGAGGAATTGGTGCAGATGTGGAATGCCACCCGCAATACGGTCTTCATGGTCACGCATGACGTGGATGAGGCCATCCTGCTTTCCGACCGCATCATGCTCATGACCAACGGTCCTTCAGCACGGATCGCGGAGATCGTGGACGTGACCATCCCCCGGCCGCGGTCAAGGGAAACGATTATCGAGGACAAACATTATTACAAGATCCGCAACCATATCATCCATTTTCTCGTCCGCCATGCCTCGCATGGACAAGCGGATGAGAGCGGGGATGACGCAAAACGGTCCGGCCCCGTCGAGATCAACTTCCGCAATCGGGCGACGAACACGTATGAACCCGCAGTCACACACTAGAAAGGAGCCATCATCATGAGTGATGCCACAGCCGCCATAAAAGCCAAACGTCTGAAGAAAAAAGTCAAGATTGCCGACGTCGCGAAAGCGGTGAAAAAAAGTCCGACTTTCGTCGCCGCCGCCTTGACCGGGAATCACCGGTTGACGTCGAAGGAAGCGGCGACCGTCGGGAAACTGTTGGGTCTGGATCAGGAATCCACCGCCAGCTTGAGCCGGTTTCCGGTGCGGGATGACTTTCCCAACATGAGTGATCCGTTCAAGTACCGGCTGCTTGAGGTGATCGGCGTGTACGGTGATGCCTTGCGGGAGATGGCCAATGAGATGTTCGGAGACGGCATCATGAGCGCCATTGATTTCTCGCTCGATATGGAAAAGGTCAAGGGAAGCCAGGGAGAAGATCGCTGCAAGATCACCTTGAACGGCAAGTGGCTCGAATATAAAACCTTCTAGGAAGGATGACGCCACCTGCCGGGCAGGCGCCTCTTCAATTCCTCCTCCTTGTTAAGAGCGCGCCTGCTTCCCTTTTTTGGGTAACCGCGCCATCTTATGGCGCTTCTCCGAAAGCGACCTCTCCAAGCCGCATAAGATGCGGCAGCTACAACTACGGAGAGGCCGCATAGCCGCATCGGGCATGCCTTATCTCCCCCTCACCTTGCACTCTCCCACATGGGGAAAGGGAAACAGGTCGATTCGGGAGGGCGCCCTTCGACAAACTCAGGGCAGGCTCCGGCCTCCCCTACAATCCTGTCATCCCCGACCCGGCGCCTGCGGGCGTGGCTGCGCCCCGGTCCCGATGCTTGTTTGCAGGCGAGGACTGTCTGAGCGAAGCGAGTTCCGCAGCCCAAGCAAGCGGGACTGGGGCAAAGGGACCCCGTGGGGCCACGCCCGGGCGCCAATGGTTTTGGGTCCTTTTGCCGAAACAAAAGGACCTCGTCGCGCGGGGGCGAAACCCCGCATGAAAAAGCAAAGACGCTGGATGCCCGATCAAGCCGGGCATAACAGGAGGGGATGTCGAGGATGACGGAAGAGACTTGTGTTTCCCTTCTTATACAGAGCATCATGGGGTCTCTTGTCACCTTCAAAGGAGTTGCACTCATGATGCAATGGTTGAGAACAACCGTCCGGTTGCCCATCGTGGCTTTCAGCTTCGTGAACCTGCTGGCCATAACTGCTCCGCTTCAGGCTGCCACGATTCAGGGCTTCGGCACCTTGAAATTCGGCATGACCCCCGCAGAAGTCGTAGCGCTCGAGGATTGCTCAAGCCAGACCGAATGCCTGTATGACCTCCTGGGGAAAAATCGCTACTTCACCTTGGCCTATGGCCCCGGCGCTTCGTCTGGGGACGGAGCCACGCCGGCCACCCTGAGCCACATCGACATTGAAATGGGCACTTACACGCAGGAATGGTTTCTGGAAGTCTTTGAGGTGTTGACCACTCAATACCCCACCACGCACGAGCCCACCGACCAGGAACTGGCGGTCTTTAGAGATGGGAGTGCCCAGGAACTGACATTCGGGTTTGCGGAGGGCTTTGTGCTATTGAAGCTGGTCCGGCGCCCGTTCGGGAATATGATCATTCACGTCGTCTACCAGGATGCCGCTCACGCCCAAGCCCAGCGAGACACCTGGAACGCTGCCGTTATTCCTTAGCTCGACAGCCATGCCGAATCCGGATCATCCCGTTGTCGAACGCACGGACAAGAGGCCTTTTGCCTTAGTCACCGGGGCTTCACGGGGTATCGGGGCGGCGTATGCCCGCCTCCTGGCAAGCCGGGGCTATGACCTGTTGCTGGTCTCCCGTGACGAGACGCGACTCACGCACCTTGCCCGTGAACTCGAGACAAACCACCGCGTGCAGGCCCACGTGTTCATTGCCGACCTAGCTCAGCCTGACGCCGCCCATCAATTATTCGTGGAAAGCCGGCGATACCGGCAAACCCCGGATATGCTGATCAACAACGCCGGGTTCGGATTGTACGGAGAATTCGTGTCCCACCCGCTCCCGCGCATCCAGGAGATGCTGCACGTGCACGTACGAACCGTGGCGGAAAGTATCCGGTTGTTCCTGCCGGGGATGCTTGAGCGCGGGTCCGGGACCATCATCAACGTGGCCTCCATCGCCGGCCTGCTCCCTATTCCGCATTTCGCGGAATACGCCGCTACCAAAGCGTTTCTGGTGTCGTTTTCAGAAGCATTGGCCGAGGAAACGCGCGGCACCGGCGTGGTGGTCCAAGCCTGTTGCCCGGGACAAACGGAGACCGATTTTCATAGCACGGCCGGTTATCGTATACCCGGCCTTTTGCCCATGCAAACGGCCGACCAGGTGGCCCACACGTCCCTGGCCGCATTGCCGAACAAGGGCCCCGTCGTCACCATCGGCTGGCAAGGCAAGCTGACGGCTCTGGCGATAAAATGGTTGCCACGGATGTTCCTCATCAAAACCGTTGGGCGAATCACCAAGCTGTCAACCCGGTCAGGCCCCGCATCTTGAATGCGTTTCATTCGTCCAAGGCTTCGAGGCAGCGCGCGTCATCCACTCGTGGATCATTGACCAACCGGCTGACCGGCACCGCGATCATCTCGTCTGCGGGATAGGACGCCAGGAACGGGAGAAGACGAGTTGCATCCTGTGACCCGGGATCCAGCCACGGTTCATACGCTACGGGCGGCAAAATGACCGGCATCCGGTCATGAATCGAGGCCAAGCGTTCGTTGGGCGTCGTGGTGAGGATCGCGCATGATTCGATGGTCTTCCCATCGGCACCCGTCCACCGGTCCCAAAGCCCGGCGAACGCAAACGGACGTTCACTGTTCAACCGGATATGGTAGGGCTGCTTTCGTAAGCCTTCCCGTTTCCATTCATAATAGCCGTCCGCCGGCACCAGACAGCGACGTTCCCGAAACGGTTTTCGAAAGGACGGCTTTTCCGCCACGGTTTCTGCCCGGGCATTGATGAGGTTCATCCCCTTGGCGGGCTCCCCGGCCCACGACGGGATTAAGCCCCACCGCAGCGTGACCGCCTCGCGTTTGCGTGCAGGAAGCGCCGCTCTGACACAAACAACCGAGTGGGAGGGAGCCACGTTATAGCGCGGCTGGTGGTCCGGGGCGGCTTCGAGTCGAAACGCTTCGGCGAGGACCTCGGGCGTGCAGGTCAAGGTATAACGTCCACACATCCTGATCGTTCTCCTCGCATTGATGAAAAGCGATCACTCTCAGACCGCGGGAGACTTGTCAGTGTCGCTATTTCTCTTGCGTTTTGAAGTGAAGTCTGACCGTCAGTTCGCCATCGACTGGTTCGTCGCCGTTCATTTGGGGATCGAACCTCCATTGTTTGAGCGCGTATACTCCGGCCAGGTTGATAAGGCGGTTCTTCGCGGGCACCAAAACCACGAGTGTGGTCTCCGCCGCCCTACTGACGAGAATGCGGGCCTTCATCCAGTCATCGACTTCCTGTCCTTGTAACGACGGCGGCATGGTGGGCCACGGCGTGTACTTGGGGACCGGACCAAGCTGTTGGTCCTTGTTCAACTTGAATCCATGCACGTGCACGGTTTCCAGGACCTCCACCTGTTCATCCTCCAAATGATCCAACTCATGGGTGGAGGCATCGACCTGGCTCCACACTAACGGAGGGCTCGTTGCCAGCAAGGCACTCATCATCACGAGAAACATCCGGACGTGCTTCATCCTGCAAAGCTCCTTCATCTTTCTTCTCTCACGAGTACCCATTCCATCCGGCCCGTTACACCTGCAGGAGGTGGCTACGGAGTGCGCGAGACTGACTGCGGCTCACTCGCAATTGTTGGGTATTCGTCAACGTGAGGAGATAGGATCCTCCCGGCATGGGAGTAATTTTCCTGATCGTCTCGACGTTGACCAGGGCTCCGCGACCGACTCGAAGAAACCGCTTGGGGTCCAGCTTGGCTTCCAGCGTTTTCAACCGGTAGTTCATCGTATATCGTTCCTTATCAATCGTCGTCACGTGCATCAACTCCCCCTCCGAGACCGCCGAAGCAATGCGGTGAACGGGCAACAAATAAATATCGTCGTGTTTGCGAATAGGAAACCGATCGATATACTGCCCCTCAAGCGCCGGCAATTCACGAAACGCGGGTGTCGACGGCCTGTCACGCCTGTCCTGAGCGTAGCCGAAGGAAGCGGAGTCGAAGAGTTCCTGTTCCGCCACCGAGCCCCGTTCGAGTCTTTCGTAGGCACGATCGATCGTGGTTCGAAGACGGCCTCGGTCAACGGGTTTAAGGAGGTAATCCAACGCTTCAACTTCAAAGGCACTTACCGCGTGCTCTTCGAACGCCGTCACAAAGGCCACCAGCGGGATTCTTCCCTGGCGCAAGGAGCGGACGATGGACAGGCCGTCCATTTCCGGCATTTGCAAATCGAGGAAAGCCAAGTCGGGTTGTGTTTGCTCGATCAACCGCATGGTTTCCTTTCCGCTCTTGGCTTCCCCCACGATCTCGACGTCTTCAAATGAGCGGAGCATGGTTGTCAGAAATTCCCTTGCCGGACGTTCATCATCGGCCACGATCACGCGCAACGTCATGGTCATGCCACTCCCTGTCCCTGCGGAAGTGACAAGGCCTGCTTCACCTCATGGCCGTCGAGAGGAATCACGAGGTTCACCACGGTTCCCTGCTCCGCACTGCTTTTGACGTCCATGGTCGCGCGTTCGCTGTAGTGCAGCGACAACCGTTGTCTGATCGTGGACAGACCCAGCCCGGTTCCCCGGCCACCCCCGTTGGGGGCGGGTCCTGTTTCACCCCCCGTGTTCCATACTTGAAAGTGCAGCCGAGGCGGGATGCTCTGTTCCCTGCAATCGCATGCTTCTTCAATCCATGCCGTAATCCGCACGTGTCCCCCGGCTGCCGAAGACTGAATGCCGTGCTTGACGGCGTTCTCCGCCAATGGTTGGACGATCAACGCGGGGATCGGCACGTCGCGAACCGACTCCGGCACGTCGATATAGACCGTCAGCCGATCCTCGAAACGCATCCTTTCAATTTCCAGGTAGGCCCGTATCAAATCCACTTCATGCCCAACGGTTGTCAACTCTTTATCCAACCGCTTCAACACGCTTCTCAGGAGATCGGTCAATCGCATGAGCGTGTCAACGGCCTTCGCCGGAGACGTCTGGATCAGATAGCCGATCGTGGTGAGGGCGTTGAACAGAAAATGGGGATTCAATTGCGCGCGCAACGCCCGCAGTTCCGCTTCGGTCGCCAACTGTTGTATCTCCTGTTCCCGGAGGGCTTGCTCGCAGCGTTCGTGCGTGACCCGTACCGTCGTAATACGACGGGAAAGCAGGTGGGCCAGTGATTCCAGGCGATAGAGGTCATCGGATAAAAGCCGCCGCCCATGGGGGAGCGGTCCGATTTTGATGCAATAGTGAGGGGGATCGACCGTCGGAATCTCTACGGTCACATGGGGAGCGTCACGCGCTACGATCGGTTTTCTCGACGGGGAACGAGTCGGCGGACCGTCGATTTCGCGTTCCTGCATGGACGCCCATTCGATCTCTTCCGTGGACAGCACGGGTTTCAACATCGCACAACATTGATCCAGGATGGCTTCCGGTGTATCCCGCCGCATGATGGCTTGGGCCACGTCGTCCTGGAATTTCTCGTAATCCGGTCGCCGCAAGACCACCGTATCGACGACCCACGACACGCCGCGAGAGACAGAGGGATAGAGCAACGCGGTCCCGACCCACAATCCGATAAGGATCGCGTCCATGAACGGGCTCGGCTGCTCGGACCGCGGGATCAATTGAGAGGCCCCCAGCCCCGCATACAGCCCCATCGCAATGCCGACCAAACCCATGAGCGAGAGCGCCCGTTTCAAGAAAATGTCGCCGAAGGCAAAACGAAAGTCCTGATACAAAATGGCGACGGCCAGCGGCAATGACGCATGGTGCCCGATCAACTCCATCCACCACGCGTATTCGCCGGATTGATGGTGGCTGAACGGGATCGCAGCCGCGGCCACGACGGCCAGGGTCACCACCCCGGCGTGGTGATCCCACCCTTGTTGCCTGACGGTATCGACCAGCACGATTGCCAGCAGCAGGACAAAACCCATGGCCAGCAGGCTGATGGCTTCGACCGCCATGATGGTTGTTCCGGGTATGACGGCCAACACGTTGAACACGGCGGCTCCGGCGCTCAAGGCATACGCGCCCGCGAGGAGGACGTGGCGGTTCCGCCCGGCGCCGCGGCGCATCCCGGTTTGCAGAAATGAATGGACCACAACGGCCGGGAGAAAGCCGAGAGCGGACAACGCCGTCACTTGCAGCACGTGATGCAGCCAAGCAGGCGAGACGACCGGCAGGAGAAACGAAGCCAATCCTCCGACGTTCCATAGTAAGCCCAGGACCGCGGTCCACAGCGACAAGCGCCTCAAGGGCGTCACCCGCGCACCGTCCACGTTTCGTGAGACGGAGTTCCGGGGCGTCTGCAACACCAGCACCAGGATCATGGCGTAGAGAATCGCACCGGTGATGAACCCGATGGGGTGCGCAAGCAGGCCTACGGCTGTGTTCGTCATGTTCTTCGTCTTCCGGGAACGAGGTTACTGGCAGTATAGGGGACGGGACAACGTGCGACAATGCATTCCATGTGAATGGTCTTTATTTTCAGACAAACGGTTGATTTTAGCCAATAAGCAGTGATCCATCGCAAAAGGCCATGGGAGAGGTGAACGGATTCTCACTCTGGAAATGGATTCGTCAAAACGCGGTCAGGATTCCAAGGAGCCGGCGATCTTCTCGGCAAGCGCAGCCCCGTCGTCGAGAGACTTGGCGTTCCACCCTATCCCCAAACCCGAACCATCGCCTTCCTTCGGAATGATGTGGAAGTGCACGTGCCCAATGGCCTGGTGGGCCGGGGCGCCGTTGTTCTGCAGGACGTTGAAATCCGCGGTCCCCGTAGCCTTACGCACCGCACGGCACAGGCGCGGCAACACGCGACCGATGGCCGCGGCGGATTCATCCGACAGTTGGTCCAAGGTTTCAGCCGGCTCTTTCGGAATGACCAGGGTATGGCCATGGGACAAGGGATAGATATCAAGGAAGGCCAGTACGTGCTCGTCTTCATATACCTTATGACACGGAATCTCGCCGTCCAGGATTTTTTGAAAGATCGTCATCGCGCGCAGAATAAGCCAAACCTCTCAATCGTGGCAAGCGGGCTTGCCCCAGCCGGCACGTCGCGCTATAGTGAGAATCCGAATATTCTTGGTGGCATCCCATGCCGAAACAACAGAGTTCGTCGAACCCCCTCGACACTTTTCGCCTTTCCCTCCCGACTCCTGCCGGCGACCTCCAAGCCGAGATTTCCGTCCCGACAACTTTTATTCCGGTGTCGGACATCGTCCCGTTGATGCGTTCCTTGGGGGAAGAAGCGCTCAAACTCGAGGAGGCGAAGGTCCAACAGGCCGGACAAACGATTTCCTGTCAAAAAGGGTGTGGCGCCTGTTGCCGCGTGATGGTTCCGGTTTCTCCCCCGGAAGCCTTTACGCTCAAGCAAGGGGTCGAGCAATTGCCCGCCCCGCATCGAGACCGGATTCGTCAGCGTCTTTCCGCGGTCAAGGACGCCTTGAACGAGGCGGGACTCCTCGGCCGGCTCGTGCAATTGTCCGAAACCCGCACACAGTTGTCCGACGAGGATATGGAGCCCATCAACCAGGCCTATTACGCCCAGCGCCTCCCATGCGTTTTTCTGGAAGATGAATCGTGCAGCATTTATGAATTTCGCCCCGCGGCATGCCGGGAATACCTTGTGACCTCCCCGGCTGCGTTCTGCCAGGACATGACGGACCCCGCGGTCAAACCTGTCTCCGTGCCGTTTCGCATCGCCACGGTCTTGAGTCTCATGTGGGCGAAGCTGACCGGAGGCCCGGCGCGATTGCTTCCCCTCCCCATTGCCCTGGATTGGGCGGACCGGCATGCCGAAGAAAACACGGCGCATGAAACCGGGAGCACCTTGCTTGAAATGGGGATGGAAAAAATTTGGGGCTTCCTGCGTCAACGAACTTAGCCTGGCGAGAAATCCGGGCTAGCCCGAAGAAATTCAGTTCCCTCTCAATGCCGTGTGCTTGATCTCCGTTGGACTAGCGGCCCACTCGTGTACAATCTTGACAAGCAAACGCGCCGGTATGATAGAAGGACATGTTTGGGAACCTCTGATTTATGGCACTATCGGGATGCAGGGCAAGGCGTCCCGGAGCGAAACCCGAAGCTTATCATCGAGATAGGTGAGGGTTGAGCGAGGACACAACGCAGCCCTGCATCCCGATAGTGCCATAAATCAGAGGTTCCTTTGTCATCTTGATCACAAAGAGGCTGATTACGTATGCGAGTTTTTATTTACGCCGAAAACCTGAACCCGAACCAATTAAAAAGACGGGCCCCGGAACATAAGTTTTTATTCAAGGCCTACCTCCCGGATCACACCATTCACTTCCCGCGCTTTTCCTCACAATGGCGGTGCGGCTTGGGCAGCATCACCCCGTCGCCGGGAGAACGCGTGTGGGGGGCGGTGTTTGATCTCACGGACGAAGATCTGAAGATCCTGGATGTCTATGACGGGGAAGTCCCGGAAGGGGCATTCCGTCATCTGGAAGTGACCGTGATGACGGAAGACGAGCAGAAAGAATTGGTGACCACCCACGCGGCCAATCCTATCGGCAAATTTCGCGTCAAGGACGACTACCTGGATTTCGTTGGAAAAGGCGTCAAGCACTGGGACTTGCCGGAAGAATGTATCGAGACGTGGGAACTGTTTCGCCCCCGGAAATAACCTTCGGGCAATGGCTGCGTCCAGTCCTTCATATTCTGCCAACTCTCATACATACTGCTACCGAAAGGAGTCGTCATGCCCAAGCCTAAATACCATATCGTCGTCTGCACCAATACCAGGCCGCCGGGACACCCGAAACCATCCTGTGGCGCGGAGGGCTCTCAAAATATCCTGATGAACCTCAACATGGGTCTGATGGAACGGGGATTTCAACCGGGAGAAGTGCTCGTGACCGGAAGTACCTGCCTCGGTCCCTGTGAAAATGGCCCGACCGTGGTCGTTTACCCGGACGGTATCTGGTACTCCAAAGTCAAAGAAGAGCAGGTGCCCTTAATCCTGGATGAACATATCAAAAAGGGAACGCCGGTGGCTGAGTGTAATCCCGATGCCATTTGGACTTAGCCCGGATTTCCCAATATGTCTGAGCAGCACGCCCCCCACGGGCACGAACCCGGGCATCAGCCCCCCCCTGCCGAACACAAGGCGCGCGGGCCCGTTTCCATCGAGTGCGGTATCATTACGTGCAGCGATACGCGGACCCCGGAAACCGATAAGAGCGGGAAGCTCATTCAGGAGTTGCTGACGCAGGCCGGCCATCGCATCGGCACCTATCACGTGGTGAAGGACGAGCCGGTCGAAGTCCGGGAACTGGTCCGGCAATTGGGAGCACAGCTTGGACTCGAGGCATTGATCATCAACGGCGGCACCGGCATTTCCCGTCGCGACTCCACGTTTGAGGCCGTGGACGGCCTCTTGGAAAAACGACTGCCGGGCTTCGGCGAACTCTTTCGCTACCTGTCCTACAAGGAGATCAGCTCGCCCGCGATGCTCAGTCGCGCCACCGCCGGGCTGTATCAGGGGATCGTGCTGTTCTCGATTCCCGGCTCGAGCGGCGCAGTCCGCTTGGCCATGGAAGCGCTCATCCTTCCCGAACTCCCGCACATTGTCGGGGAAATGCGGAAATAACGTCAGGCAAGACGGCACGCGGGCTATTCCCTACAAGAACCAGAATAGGGTGCGTCTTTCTGGTCAGGATTCAGAAGCTTCCGGCACGAGGATGATTTTTCCGAACATCTTGCGGGAGAGCATTCGTTCCTGGGCCTGGCGGGCTTCGGATAAGGGGAAGACCGAGTCCACGACCGGATGGACGGTTCCGGCTTCGATGAACCGGCCGGCTTCCAGGAGTTCGGCACGGGTGCCCATGTAGGATCCTCGGATCGTCAATTGCCGGGAATAGACGTAGCGCATATCCAACGGACTCTCCGGTCCGGACGTGGCACCGCAAGTAATCAATCGTCCCCCGCGCGTCAATGATCGCAAACACTGGTCCCATACCGCCTGGCCGATATGCTCGATGACCACGTCCGCCCCGCGGCCATCGGTGAACGTCAGGACGCGTTGAGTCACGTCCTCCCTGGCATGGTTGATCACCAGTGCCGCGCCGATCGCTTGGGCTTTTTCGATTTTGTCGTCGGTTCCCACCGTACCGATCACGCGCGCCTCAAGCCGGCGGGCGAGTTGGATCGCCATACTGCCGACGCCGCTCCCGGCTCCCATCACCAGCACGGTTTCCCCGGGTTGAATGTCCCCCAGGGTTTTCACCATGTGCCAGGCCGTGACCGACACCAGGGGATAGGCCGCGGCTTGCTCAAAGGTCAACCCGGGAGGCATCGGCAGGAGGTTTCTTGCCGGGACCTTGACGTATTCTGCGTAGCCTCCATGAACCCCGGCGCCCACGAGGTGGTACGTCGGGCAGAAATTGTCCTTCCCGGCCAGGCAGGCCTCGCACTGCCAACAACTGATGCCCGGGGAAATGACCACCGATTGTCCGATGGGATAGGCCGCGTCCGTGCCCTCTCCGATTTGTTCGACTACGCCGCTCACGTCGCACCCGGAAATGTGCGGAAGCGGGATCGAGTACGTGGGTATCCCCTGGCGGATCCAAATGTCCAAGTGATTCAGCGCGCAGGCTCTAACTCTGACCAGAACTTCACCGGCCTCGAGCGAGGGAACCGGGACGTCTTCACACGTGAGTTGTTCCGGGCCTCCGTGCTGATGGAAGGTGACGGCTTTCATGGGGAGAGTCTATCTAGAACAGGAGTTTTCCTTCGGCCACCATCACGGCCTGGCCTCCCACCTTGATCTCTTGAATGGCATCGTCGTCGGAGAACACCTGAACCGTAATCCGGGAAGGTCGGTCGATTTCATAGCCCTGTTCCATGAACACTTCGGTGGTCGGGCCGACGTCCACGACGCCGTTTTTGACGAGATACGCGCCGAGGGCGCCGCTGGCGCTGCCCGTGGCCGGGTCCTCCCAAACCCCGATGGGCGCCGCAAACATGCGCGTATGCACGTGCGCCCATTCTTCCACGGTCACCGGCGTAAAAACCATGATGCCGCTGGCCCCGAGTTTATCGCAGACTTCCTTGATGCCCGCCGGGTCGACTCGAATCGATTTGACTGCGGTCAGGGTCCGGACCGGGACGATGGCGACCGGCAAGCCGGTCGATACCACTTCGATGGGCAGGTGAGTTTCCGTAATGGCGGTCTTGTTCACCCCCAACGCCAGGCTGACTTCGTAGAGGTCCTGAATGCTTTCGGCCGTTCCCAAGAACTGCGGCTTGGGCTGGGTCATGATGACGTTGTCCACCTGTCCGTCCACCACGTGCAATTCCACGGGAAAGAGGCCGATATTGCATTCGAAGACGTACCGCGTCACGGGTTGCGTCAAGGGAAATTTTTGTAGTGAGCTGAGAACGAAAAAGGTGCCGATCACCGGATGGCCGGCAAACGGAATTTCCTGGGTGGGAGTAAAGATACGAAGTTTGACGATCGCCGCCGGGTCCGTCGGGGGCACCACGAAGACAGTCTCCGAGAGATTCATCTCACGGGCGATCTGCTGGAATTCCCGCTCGGTCAAATCCGTGGCGTCGGGAATCACGGCGACGGGATTGCCGCCGAACGGCTCTTCCGCGAACACATCCGCCTTGTAAAACGGAAGCGATCGGGTGGGAGTCGTCATACGCGGGGAACCCGCAGCCACGTCCCTGTCTGCACGATGAAGCCGGAGGTCGTCACCGCGTTACGGAACCTCTGATTTATGGTGATAGCGGGATGCAGGGCAAGGCGTCCCGGAGCGAAACCCGAGGCTTATCAGAGAGATAGGTGAGGGTTGAGCGAGGACACAACGCAGCCATGCGCCCGATAGTGCAATAAATCAGCGGTTCCTTACGCACTGAACGGCAAGGCCTCATACTCGGCAGCCCAGGGATTCCGAACGTAGTCTTCCACGAAATTTTTCAGGGTCCCGTTCCGGTAGAGTCGTGAATTGGCGAATTTGGTGTCGATCTTATGGAGGACATTGACCTTCACCCCGGTCTTCTTCGTGAATTCGTCCAGGGTCACTCCCTTGATATCCATGTTCGTCCCCCGGCCCGATTCCATGATGCATTTGGGGATGTGCAACCGTTTCTGGCCGGTCAGCCGTTCGCGGACGTCCTCGAACGTGAGCAGCACGGTGCAATCGGAATCCCCGCCCAGCGTCGTATTCGGCACAAACAGGAATTTCGCCCGGTGCTTTCGATACATGTTCAGGATCTTATGGACGCTCTTGGCCATCACAACCGTATCTTTTTTCTCCAGTTCCAGGGAATCGAACGCGCTCACGATACGCTTCCGGTTGAGAAACGCGGTCACGTAGGCTTCGGTGTGGATCGTGGTCATATTCGGCAACCCGGCGTCGTAAATCCGTTCGGCTTCCACACCCAGCGCCTTCCGCCCCTGGCGCATGAGACCGGCGGTTTCATCCGTGACGCCCCGCACGGGCGTGAGACAGCCCATCCATAACACGCACTTTTGATTGACTTTCGAAATCTCCTTCGCGTCCTCGGACATGGTGTGTTCGTCAAACGCGTAAAAGTTGGCCGATGAGACCGCGGGGCCATCCAGCACTTTCATCAGGTGCCGCACGGACGGCGCATGCGGCATCATCTGCTGCCGGTACCGGCTCAGGGTAATGACCGACAATTCAAAGTTGATCCGTCCGGGATATTGTTCCACCAGTTTATGAATCTTGGGCACGTGCACGAAGCCTACCGTGAAGAATTGGATGTTCTTGTCGGTGTACTTCAGAAAATCCTCCACCCATTCCATGGCCTTGGGGTGGAGGAACAGGTCGGTCCATTCCATGTATTCGTTGCCGCCCAAACACCAGAACTGCATGGGATCCGTGGGCTTGGCATTGATGTAATTGAGGATGAATTCCCAATCATCCTGCGTGGTTTTCGGCGGATCCTGGGTCTCGCGGTAGGAATGGTCGAGCTCGTAGCAAAAGGTGCATTCGACCGGGCACTTCTTGCCCAGGCTCAAGGGAATCTTGCCCGCGTCCATTTCGCGGATCAATACTTCCCGATAGCCTTTGTCCTGAAGTACCAGCGTCGGCTCCAAGACCGGCAGATCACTTCCCATTGCTACAACCGTCCTCTTTTTTGGCGTTCACTCATTCATTGACACCGCTACGACTCGTTTGCCACACTTCGATGCGCGAGAACCCTGTCTACGACTATGTCTTCACCGACTGCAAACACGGAAGAGCCGGTGGCTCAAGCTCTTGAGCTCTTCAATCTCACCCTGCCGCTGAACTCCACGACGCTGCACCAACGATATCAGGAACTTCTGGTCACCTGGCACCCGCACCGGTACGCGAACCTGACGAACAATCCCACCAAGTATATGCAAATGTACAAGAAAGCGGAGGCGATGACCAAGGACGTGCAGGCCGCGTACAAACTGCTGAAGGAGTATCTGGAACACCACGGTCACGCGCCTTCCTGACCCTTCGGCTCCGCTCTCCCGTTCGTTCTGAGCGTAGCGACAGCGAAGTCGAAGAACGCTCAGGACAGGCGGCGGGCCGGACGGGCCACACCCTACGTGGTCGAATGGCTGACCACCCGCGTCATGCCCGGTTCCCCCTCTTTGCCGCCTTCGGGGTCCACCTTGGCCACCGGCCACGTGATCAACCCCGCCACGGTATCGGGCGCGGCGTCGGCAGGACTATGCCGGGTGGCATAGATTTGCGGTAACCGGTTCGTGCCGAACCGTGAAATGTAGAGGAAGATCTGCTCACGGGCGTTGATCCGCACGGCCCAGGGTTCAAAATCGTTCTGATAAAACTCCTCGCACAACTGCATGGCATCCAGGCAATTCAGAGTCCCCGGTTCGTTCAGCGTGTAATAGTAATCCAGGGGCATGTCATATTCGTCCTGCTTCTGAATCGTGATGCCGAATTTGTCGGGATTCCTGACCATCGGCGTATGGCGATAGGCCACGAAGTAAAACAACTCCACCGAATGGATGTCGGTGCTGTTGTCGAGCAGGAATTGCCTCGTCTCCTCGGCTTCTTCCCTGGTCTCGCCCGGGAACCCGTAAAACGCCATGACGTGATTCCAAATCCCCGCCTTCGCGGCTTCCCGTAAATTGTTTTCGATCACGCTCTTCCGCGCGTGCTTGTCCATAAGTTCCAATACGCGCTCATTGGCCGACTCCATCCCGTAGTACAGGGTCTTGCAGCCGGACTCCGCAGCCAGTCGCCAAGTTTCAGGATCCTGGAGCGTCTCCTCAAAACGGATCAACGTGGTCCATTTGATGCCCACCTGTTCTTCCACCAGGAGTTGGGACACCTTTTTGAAGAGCGCGGGCGGATACGATTCATCGGCAAAGAGAAAGTGATCGGCCTGATAGATGTCCTTGAGGGCCTTGACTTCCCGGACCACGTCCTGGGCCGGCTTGCCGCGATACTGGTCGAAGTACCCTTGCCCGTGATCGCAGAACGTGCACCGCCCCCAGTAACAGCCCCGGGTCGCCAAATACGGAAGGATGCGCGTAGGCACGAAATAGGAATCCAGGGGCAACCCTTGAAAATCGGGCAACGGGAGCGCCGTGGTCTTTTCCGTGTAAATTTCCGAATTGATCCGGACGTGCCCGTGTTCCCGGTACATCAGGTTCGGCAACGATTGCCACGTTCGATCCCCTACCAGGGCTTCCAATAACCACAACAGGGCATGTTCGCCCTCATACATGATGGCCGAATCGAACACGGACGAGAAAAACGGCTCCTGTTTCGCCAGGTCTTCCTGAAGCCGCGTGATCACGTTCCCCCCGACCGTGACGTGGATATCCGGGAACGCTTCCTTGATCATTTTGCAGAAGGTGAAGCCCGCGATCATTTGCATCTTCGTCCCGATGGAGACGCCGACCACGTCCGGGCGTTCCTTGGCGACCGAGGACAGCACCAACTGCCGGCACACGTCCCGATACACGTTCACCTGCTCGTCGTCCAAACACTCAAGGACTTCCTTTGAGACGCCGGGCCGGTACCCCAGATTGCTCTCCATGGGGTAATACACCAGCGAGGCGGGGAAATACGCCGCGGAGATGTACCGCATGACGTCACGAAACACGTTCAACGCCCATTCGAGTTTATCGGCTTCGTAGAAATCGTCGCTCCGGTTGATGCGTTTCGCTTCCTCGGCGTTCGCGGCCAATTCCATCACGTCGAAGGCCAGGGCCTCCTCCAGACAGGCTTTCTGGTCGATCTCCTTGTCACTCAACCCCGCGCCCTTGGCTTCGAGCGCCTTCAGTTGTTGGACCATTCGCGCATTGACCCAGATCAGGAACATGTCGCTGAAGAACAACTCGTACATTTCGATGTTGATGTCCCGCTGCACGACCTCATGCCCGTTGTCCCGGAGCACGGCCGTGAGACTCGGCAACGCCAGGTACGGAGCCGTGGGCACCCATTCCGGCGGGAAGAGCAGCATGGTTTTCAACTTCCGGCCGCTCTTGGCTTTCGGCGCCGCGTTATCGATGTGGATGAGGGAAGACATCAGACGTTCGCCAATTCTTCGGAACTCTCATCCGGCGTGATGCGAAATTGCAGGGCCGGTAGCTTGTTGGTTCCAAAATGCGCCACGTAGAGGAAGACGTATTCGCGGATGTAGATCTTCAAATCCCAGCCGGCATAATGGTTCTGCTCGAACTCCTCAAACACCCGTTCGGCGTCCTCGACGCCCAGCCCTTCCTTCACGGTAAAGTAATAATCCAGGGCCAGGTCCCATTCGGGATTTTTGTAGAACGTAATGCCCCATCGCTCCGGGTCCTTGGCCACCGGGGTATGTTTGCTGAGATCGAACGTGCCGAAGCCGATGGAATGCACGTGCTCCTTGTTATCCTCCAGGAAATCCATGGAAAACTTCGCGTCTTCATACCGTTCGCCCGGAAACCCGAAGAATCCCATCACGTGATTCCACACACCATGTTTCGAAGACAGTTCCAGGCTCCGTTGAATCACCTCGGTGGTCGTGGCCTTGTCCATGAGTTTCAGGACCCGCTCGCTGCCGGATTCATAACCCATGTGGAGGAACTTGCACCCTGAATCCTCGGCATCCTGCCATACCTCGTCGTCCAACAGGCTCTTCTCGAAACGGATGTGTGTGGTCCACGCAATGCCCAATTGGTGTTCCTTGAGCTGACGGGTCAGTTTGCGGAAGAGCGCCGGGGGATAGGATTCGTCGGTAAAGTGAAAATGCCGCGTGTGATACTTGTCGCGGAGGAACCGGACCTCCTCGATGATTTCCTGGATCTTCTTGGTCCGGTAGCCGGCCGTATACCCTTCGCCGTGATCACAGAACTCGCACCGGCCCCAATAGCACCCCCGCGTGGCAAGATAGGGGAGCACGGGTTCCGGCACGAAGTAGCGGTCCATCGGGAGCCCGTCGAAATCCGGGGGCGGCAGGTCCGCCATGTTTTCGGAAGACGTGACCGGCGACGTATGAATGCCCGCATCGTCCCGCCACAGGAGGTTCGGAATCTCATTGAAGTCCCGATTCGTCCCAACCGCTTCCACCAATTGAAGAAACGCCGTCTCGCCTTCGTACACCACCGCGGTGTCGAACAGCGCGAACAGGTTGGGCGTCGCGGGCAGCACGTCGCGCAACCGGGTCACGGTATTGCCGCCAATGGTCACGTGGATCTCGGGGAACTGCTCCTTGATCATGGCACAGAAGGTCATGGTGGAAAACAGTTGCTGCCGCAAGACGATGGAGATGCCGATGATCTCCGGCTTTTCTTCGAGAATAGCCGGCTTGACGATATGCTCGAACACGTCGCGATAGACGTTGACCTGCGTATCCTCGACCGCGGCCAGGACCTCCGACGACATGAAGAGTTTATATGACAGGTCCGTTTCCATCGGCGGCATACAAATACGCGCGGGCGCGTACACCAGGGAAATCGTCGCGGTCACCTCCCGAAACACGTTCATGGCCCATTCGAGTTTTTCCGCCTCGTAGAACTCCGGGGATCGGATGATCGCCTTGGCGCGCTCGGCCTGTTCGATCAGGTCCGCCACGCGAGACCGCGTGGATTCGCACAAGGCCATCTGCAACTGGGTTTCTTCTTCCGTAAGCCCCCGGTCCCTGGCCAGTCTCTTCAAACGATCCAGTTGCTGGGGTACTCGTTTCAGCACGCGCTTGAGAAAGTCCGCGCTGAAATACCAATCGTACATTTCGAGGTTGACATCCTTCTGCACCACGTCATGCCCGGCGCGGCGCAAGAACGCGGTCAACGTCGGAAGACTCAGGTAGGGCTCGGAGGGATACCAATCCGGAGGGAAGAGCAGCATGACCTTCTTCTTAGGTCCGCCGTCAGACTGGGATTCCGTACGGCGCTGCTTCAGAAGCTGCGGGCTGATCAGCCCGCCTTTATTATAGTCGATCCTCATAATTGTCACTTCTCGGGGCCGAATCCGGGCAGAAGAAAAGACTATCCCTGACAAGGACCCCCTTGATGACGGCTATTCTATCTTTAGGGAAATACCCGGTCAAGGAGGTAGTGGCTCAGTTTGAAATTCTGTCCGCTGCCCCCCGCAGACCCGCGGTCAGGGCTCGCCGAGGAGAAGGATTTGTGAGCCGATGTCTTGACCCAATCCGCTGATGCTGCACCCGTTCGCTCACGCTACCACCAAGACCGAAGCCCCCCACGCCCGCGAGAGGGCAACCAACTTGCCTTTCAGGTCGTTCAGGAATCAGTAGCCGAAGCCAAGGTTGCTCGGGCCTGAACCACTACAGTCGTTTCTTGCCAATATGTAGTACGAGCGTATCCTCAGGGATGACATCGTCATGGACGGTAAAGTCAACTTCGATAGATTGGATTGGCGACTCCGAGCACGGGATTCGCGTGAATTTAGTGCCTTTTTGGATTGGCCCGGTACTCTCGACACAAGAGACGGGAGTAAGAGCCGTCGAGTCATCGTACAGACCTGCTTCATTCAGTGCACCATGCAGAGCCACCCTGGCTTCGGAGGTCCTTCTTGTTTTTACCTTGCCCGATATTAACCACACACCGTCATCGCGTGTCTCCGCGTAAACAGTTGCATATCTCGGGTACACATTCGTGTACACCCAGCCTGTTTCTTCCAAAATGGCTTGGATAGCCGTTGCCAGTTCTAGGGAATCCTGGTCTCTGAATACCTTCATGTCGTACTTCTGCCCCGCAAACGGCTTCAGCCTTGCGGCTAACATGCGCCTAGTTTCTGGCTCCATGCGCCTCGGCGTTCTGATTTCAGTTATCTGTACCTGCGCTTTATCTGCTCGTACAATAGCTTCGGAACCTTGGTCATGGGCCAGTTGTATTTGGTCCTCGGTCTTGATACTGGCCCAGTAACTCAACACTACCAAGATTATTCCTAAAGTGACTTGAATTACGTATGTGATACGTTGACCCATCTTTGTTGGCTTGCGGCGACTGAATTGGAAGGATATAAACGGCAACCCGACCAAAACCAGTCCGATGATGAGTATTGTTATGGACATGTTCGCATACTCCTTATTCTTCGGGAACGGCTTACATCGCTAGATTGTAACATGGTGAGCCTTCACTACCTTTACTACAACTTCTGCCACATCCACCAGACCCTGCGGGTGACCCGGCCCCAAGGGCTCGCGGACCCTACCGGAGGCAAAATTCAAACTGAGCCACTACCGTCAAGGACAACGAGACCGCTGCCATTGTACAAATATAACCGACTAAACCCTCTCCCCACCGTGGGAGAGGGTTGGGGTGAGGGGGAATGCATTGCCATTCCCTTTTGTACTTCTCTTTTTCTGTCATCCCCGACTTGATCGGGGATCCAGCGTCTTTGTAGTTGATCTCTATATCCGCGCCAGATTGACTTTGATTTTGACAAGCGAAGCGGTAATATATGGCCGTCGGCATTGTCGGGCTCCTTTACCTTTCTCCGCAAACCCGACTCCCTACTGAACGGTGCCAGTACTAGACGCATCCCGCGGCAGGCCAGAAAAAACAAAAGACCGCCGGCGTAGTCGCCATCCACATTTAGATAAATAACAAGCGCGATCAATTGCACTATTATCTTGTCGATGCTTTTGCCGAACGAGCTTTTGCAGGTAATCCTGCAGCGGTCGTGATATTAACCGACCCGGTCCCGGACGATGTGATGCAGGGTCTTGCATTGGAGACCAATCTTTCAGCTACCGCATTCGTGCGAAAACAAGGCAACGTTTATACTCTGCGGTGGTTCTCCTCCACGACAGAGCTTGATCTCTGCGGTCATGCCACACTGGCCTCTGCACACGTTCTCTGGGAAGAGGGGGTGCTGTCTCAAAACCAGACCGTCACGTTTGACACGAAAAGCGGAATCCTAACGGCCAGGAAGAGAGATGATCATATCGAAATGGATTTCCCGCTTGAGACGCCATGGGCAACAGAATATCCCAAAGAAATGAGAGACGCTTTGAATGTGGATCCCGTCTATATTGGCAGGAACAGATTTGATTATCTCGTTGAGGTGAAATCAGAGGACATCGTGAAAAACACGGTGCCGGATTTGGACGTTTGCAGGAAGATAGATTGCAGGGGAATCATCATAACAAGCCGCACTCAAAACGGTTCCCATGATTTTATTTCACGATTTTTTGCTCCGCGGTCCGGTATTCCGGAGGACCCCGTTACCGGCTCTGCACATTGTGCGTTGGGTCCATATTGGAGTCAAAAAATCGGAAAACCCGAGCTAATAGGGTACCAAGCATCAAGACGGGGCGGGATTGTGAAAGTTTTCGTGACTGACGACAAGGCGATCCTGGGGGGGAAAGCCTTAACCGTTGCACGGGGAAAATTCCTTATTTGACCTACCTCAACGGCAAAGGAATCGGGGTACGAAGATTATGTTCTTTGGCTTGTTGTATGGAGTATCTGTCTAGAATTGTTATAGGCTTAGGGCTTGTCTTGCTTGCCGGAACCATCCAGGCGGAATCGCCGTCTGCCGTTCACGTGGGAGCCTTTTCCCGCGCAGAGGCCGGCGGTCCCTTTCCTGATTTCTGGAAGCCCCTCACGTTCCATAAGATCGACGAGCATACCGAATATTCGTTGGTGGAAGACGACGGCACCGTGGTCGTCAAAGCCGTGAGTCGCGGCTCTTCGTCGGGGCTGACCCGTGAGGTGAACATCGACCCCAAACTCTATCCCATTGTCGAATGGCGCTGGAAGATCGAGAACGTGTTGCAAAAGGGCGACGTCACCACCAAGCAGGGAGACGACTACCCTGCCCGGTTGTATATCACGTTCGCTTACGACGAGAGCAAAATCGACTTTTTGGATCAAATGCAATATGAAATGGCCCGGGCGCTCCACGGGAAGTATCCCCCGACCGGAGCCATCACGTACATCTGGGAGAGTCACAGTCCCGTCGGGACTATTGTTCCCAATCCCTACACTGATCGCGCCATGATGATCGTCATTGAAAGCGGGGAGGCCAAAGCCGGGCAGTGGGTGACCGAATCGCGCAACCTGTACGAGGACTATCGAACAGCGTTCGGGGATGACCCGCCTGCGATCTCCGGGGTGGCTGTGATGACGGATACAGACAACACCCGGGAATCCGCCGTGGCCTATTACGGTGACATCGTGTTCAAGAAAGCCACGGGGGATTAGCGGTCATCGGATGACTATCGGTCGGCAAACCCTGCCGACATGTGTTCCCTTTCAACAGATATGCAAAAAAATGGGGGAGCCGGACTGGCTCCCCCATGCCCATTGAGCCGCTCTTTGTTACTTCAAAGACGCCGGTGAAACTTTAAAGCCCGGATCAACCTCCACTTGCCGCAGACTGGGGGAACCAACTCCGAGTGGCAGTATTCGCTGATCATCGGCGAAGAGCACCCTGAGGTAACCCCATTGACCTGATTGGGAATAAGGCAGCCGCCCGTTGCTCCATACATAATCCCCGGGCAGCGCCCATTTTCCCCCGGCCGACGACAGGAACACATCCAGGCCTTCCGAACCGGCAAACTCCACCGTGCTGATCATATCCGCTCCGGGGAGGAAGGGTTCAATGGGCCATTCATGTTTTTCCACCGTAAACATTCCGTTCTGTTCACTGCTGGCACCAAAGACGTGAATGCGGACAGGATCTCCCGCATGCGCCTCAATCACCGGCGTGACGGGATCCTGCGGATTCTCGACTTCACAGGGTTGGAACATGCGACCGAGTGAGCACCCTGCGTCTTCACGATACAGGTACGGCTCCGCCCGGTAGTTCACCCCCGTCAACCCCGCCACGTTTTGTACATAGGGCATGAAGCTGGTGCCGATGATGTTGTCCTCATCCTGGAAATACAGCGCCACGTCACGATAGTTTGCGCGGCCTTCATTCCCCGGTATGGTGCGATCCACGATGACGTCCGCTCTCCAGCTATTTTTCAGGGAAATGTCTTCCCCGGTCTTGGGATCACGATACGTCGAGCCTTCGGGACCGATAATGACTCCGCCGAACAAGCCGTTTCGAGGATTGGTGGTCACGTTCCCCCAATCCCACACCAACGTCTGCCCCTCGCCGTTAAAGGGATCGGCATAGTAGGTATAGGTGCGGGACTTCCCTGGAGCCACGGTTTGATCTCCGGGGTTGTTGCCGAGATTGACTCCTTGGGAATCCTTCGGATCGAACGCCAACCCGAAGGCTGAAAACGACGCCCGCCCCTCCTTGAGCTTATTCGTGAGCTTAACCTTGAGGCAGTCGCCCACGTTAGCTCGCAGGGTCAACGGCATGGGTTGCGCGTCCCCGGACACCCTCTTGACGTCATCCTCGAGCACGTAAATTTTGGCTTCCGGATTGCGCAGTTTGATCTTTCGCTCAAAGTCGACTTCAATGGCTTCCGGAGCATTGGAATTGAAGCTCATGCCCGGATGGTCCATTGCCACCACGTTAAATTGCTTGACCGGGGCATCCGGCGGACACACCGGCAGCGGTTCAGGTATGCCTTCTCTGCCATACGCCTTGTTGGGCAATGGTTGAAGATCAGAAACCGGGGCATCCAATACTCTGATGAGCCCCCACGCCCCTTCCGAGAACTTGGAATTCCGCCCGTTGAAGAACATGTAATCCCCCGGTCTATGGCGAGGTCCGCCGGCTTCGGCAATCACCAGGTCATACCGCTCGGCGATGCCGACGTGCAGGGCATTCTTTCGATTGGCTTCCTCCGCGTACCGTTCCGACCAGAACGTATGCCCGGAGATCGTAAACACGTTGCTTTCGTTCATCGTGACGTCCAGCAACCGAAACACGAGGGCATCGCCCAGATACGCGCGCAGCATCGCCGTACTCGGATCACCGTGCACGCGACTGCTGAACAGCTTCGAAGGATCCGGATCGTTTGCCAAACGCTGGGCAAACGGCTCGGCCCGGAAATTCAGCGCCCCTCCCGTGGTATGGGTCCCTCCATTAAGGAAGGGCATGGGAGTCATTTTGATGGTCTCGTTGGGCGGCATCTGGAACGATACCGTCCGCCCCGCTTCCAGCGCGACTTCCACCGGTTGCCCGGGAGGATTCCCGGCCGTCACCACGTTCACCGTATGCGGGACGGTGTCCATGATGTGCACCATCAATTCACGGAAACTGCCGGCGACGTCATGGCCGACCCGTTCGGTCGCATGAATATCCGCCACCGGGCCGGTCCTGATCCGTTCGCCCGTTTTGGGATCGTGCCACGTAGAGTTGAACGGCTCGGCAATCATCGTGCCCACGGCCCCGTGTGGCCATGTCGTGCCGCCAAAGGCGTGGTCGTGCCAGAAGACGCTGCCCACGTCCGCATCCACCCAGAACCGTTGCCGCACATACTCCACCGTGACGATGTCCCCGGCCGGATGCGCGTGTTCCAGGGGCGCGTCAAACGTGAGGGTCTTGTCCCCGATGGCGGCGATGCGACGCACTTCCTTCCCCTCCACGTTATCCGCTCCCACCAAAATGGGAATGCCCACGTGATACTGCCTGGCATTCGTCACGTGAATGATTGTATCTCCCGCCTTTGCCGCCTTGGCGACTTTGGCGTTCATCGGCACCGGCAACCCTTTCTCGGTGTCTTTCGAAAACTGCGTAAAGGGCCGCATCGACTGCTCGTACGACATGCCCGAAATCACGCCGTCGGAGGCCTGATTGTCAAACTGGAAAAAATGGAAATGCGTATTGATCTTGGAGGATTGAAAATTGGTGAAGTCGTCGTCCAACCACTCGCTGGTTAGCGTCCAATCGATACAATCATACACGTTCGCTCGAACGACCAGTGGAAACTTCTTGTCGTTGTCGGCTCGAACGTCCGCCTCTTCTTCGTGGACCACGTAGAGCAACCCGTTGGGGTCGACGATGGCCGGCTCCTTACCCTGTGCCGCGGACAATTCAATGGGCAGCTTGATGAAATGAATGTTGTAATCCTGGGAACCCGCCCGGTCCGGACACAGGCTCCAGTTCCCGTTTTCTCCCGGCTCGGCCGGTCCCACCGACCGTGTTCCGTCGTCGTTGAGTCGAATCATTTCCAGCCACGGAGCCGGATTGTGGTCGTTGGAAAACGGCGCGCGTTTGCCGAAATGCGGCGTCAACCAAGGCCACGCCACTTTCCCGGTGGCCGGCTCGAACCAGATGGGGCGCCGTTTTCCGGGTTCATAGCCTTGCCATTCGGGCTGATATTTCGGATTGTCGCCGATGGAGGGCTCTTTTTCGCTCATCGCGCGATTTTTATTCCATACCCAATCGACCACCGTGGCGTCATAGGCCTTGAGCTGACCGAGTTCGTCGTCCTTGTGGCCCGGTTTGCCCTGGTTGCTGAGCTGCATGGACACCCAATCTTTCAGAGTGACCACCGGAGGCTCGGCTTTCCAATCGGTCTTGCCGCTTTCCACGATCTTGAATTGACTGCCGAACCAGTTCACGGTCGTTCCGACCAACTGATCCGACGTCACGGGCCTGTTGATACGTCCGACCCGGTCCGGCAATTCCCGCAACGGGGCCATCACGTCATTCTGGATACCGGGAACCTGCAAGGTGTTGTAGACTCTCCAATACCCCCACATGCCCGCAACGTAGTGATGGGCCACGTGGCAGTGGAACAGGAAATCCCCGGCCAGCCATTGACACAACCCGGAGCCGCATTCCGTTTCCAGATCCAGAGCTTCGGAGGGTCCGATCACTTCCACGTCCACGCGATCGGATTTGGTGCGAACCACCGGATACTTCACGGGCCCGTTCTGACCGGTGCTCCACACGGGCATTTGCGTGGCCCGGGGGCTGCGCTGCCAACGAATGGCTCCGCCATGCGGATGATGAGAATGGAACACTTCCGATCCGCCATGTACGACGCGGAACTTCGCGGGATCCCCCAAATAACTGCGCGGAATCGTCGGCGCCGCATCCCCGAACGTATAGGAACTGTACGCCATGGATTCATCTTCAAACCCGAAATATTCGTGTTGCACGTGCATGTTGTTGATGCCGAACGGTTCGCTGCGATAGTTCAAGGCACGCGCGCCCGGTCGATAGGCATCCGTCAGCGGGTCGCGTTGGGGCAGGAAGTCGCCGTGCTTGTTCACCGGACGAAACGCTTCATCACCCACTTCATGATAAATCAACACGAACTCGCGGAAATCCGGACCCGTGCCGTTCTTGATCATCGTCTGCCAGCCGCTTCGATCCCTCGGGGCCGATCCCGTTCCCAACGGATCGTAGTACTCCGACCCGCGCGGTTCGACGACGAACACCCCGAACAGGCCCATGACCGTGAGTTCCCGGTCATTGCTGTACGTATGGAACTGCCGTCCCCCCTCCTGGGTCTCCGGATGAATGTACCATTCCATCCCGATGGCCTCTCCGACGCAATCCTTTTCACAATCTTCGGAAGGACCGCCCGCCACCGAATCGGGATTCGTCGTGGTCGCCGGCTGCCCTGTTTTGCTCATGACCATGTCGGACCCGTTGATGTGCAGGCTGACCTCCTCGCCGAATTCCAACGCGTTGCGCAGCGTGATTTTCACGCAATCGCCCTGGTTGCCGCGAATCACCAAGGGCTGAATCCATTGATCCTGGATCCCGTTTTTCACGCCACCGGGGTCATGATGGCCCTCTTTCTCCCGAGCCGCCGCGTTCTTCGCTTCTTCTTCGCGGATCCTGGGAATGTCTTCGGTCAGGGCGTACATATAGCCGGGATAGAAATCCAGCCATTGATTCAGGGTGATCTCCACGTTGATGGCGGAGACGTCATAGTGCCTCACCGGCGCGGTTTTGGGGCACAATCCCCCCTTCATCGAAACCGGCTCGACGTCGGAATTGGAGGCCAGCAAGCCGTTGGCCGGCCCGGCCCCGTACTGGTGCATCATCGACATGGTATTGAAGGCGCCTGATGCATCGCCCTTATGCTGCATGTCTTTCTGCATCTGCTGCATCAAACGCTGATGTTGCAACTCAACCAGAGCCGCGCGCTCGGCGCGTCCTTCCACTGCGTTTTCCATGATGGTCTGGCCTTTGAGCCGCTCAGCCCATCCCGGTGACTGGGAAGACATGGACACCTTATGGGGAGAAGCTGAGTTGGCCGAAGCGTTCATGTCGAACAGCATGGCTCCTCCCCAAGCCGCCAAGGCCACCATGACCATGAATATGGACCGTGTCGTGTAACACATCGTTTAGCCTCCTGATTCAAATAAGAAATAGGTGGATGAAAACTTCATTCCTCACAGGTGCATACACGTGTGACAGAGCACCTACCGGGACAATCTGCAAGGATGGTGCCTCAGGAGGCTTTTGAAAGGTACTTCATCCAACTCACTGAATGTAAAAGGAAATGGTCCGATGAATGGAAGCCGTCGTGTGGATAAAAGCGTCAGCTACAAAGAGTCAAGTGTGGCAAGAAGGAACAAGTGGGCTTGCCGCCGCACATCAAGGGATGAAAAGCTTGTGGGGTTACGCTACGCCTCCTCACCCTGCCCTCTCCCACGGGGTGGTGAAGGTTCTGCGAGCGCCTGCTGTACGGGCAGGTGAATGTGAAACGTGGTTCCGCGTCCTGGTTCGCTGTCCACCGTGATGGACCCCTGATGCTCTTCGATAATGCCGTGCACGACCGTGAGTCCCAACCCTGTCCCTTCCCCCACTTCTTTGGTGGAGAAAAAGGGGGTGAAGAGTTTCGGAACGTGGTCAGCGGGGATCCCGCATCCGGTATCGGAGACCGACAGGAGCACGTGATCGTTGCGACAACGAAGTGTGAGGGAAAGAGTCCCTCCTCCGGACATCGCCTGAATGGCATTGACGATCAGATTCAACAGGACCTGTCCCATCTGGTCCCGGTCGGCCGGGACGGTCGGACAGTGCGGCTCCAGGTCCACTTCCAGCCGGATTCGTTGCTTCTCCAGTCGTTCTCGAAAGACATCCACGATTTCATGCACCACCAGCGAGAGGGCAAGCGGGTGTCGTTCTATCGGTCTTTGCCTGGCGAAACTCAACAATTGATTCATGATTTTCGTGATGCGCTCGACCTGCGCCACAATGGTGGTCAACTCTTTCTTGGTCGATTCCTCCGACGTCTTTCGCATCAAATATTCGGCTCGTCCGAGAATGACGTTCATGGGCGTTCCGATTTCATGAGCCATACCCGCGGCCAGCGTGCCCAATTCAGCCAATCGTTCCGTCTGCCGAAGTTGGCGTTCCAATCCCTTCCGTTCCGTGATATCCCGAAGAATGACGGTAAAAAACCGTTGTTTGCCTTTCTTGAATTGGGAAATGGACGCTTCGATGGGAAACTCTTCTCCATTGACACGCAGCCCCGATACCGCCCCCAAGGCTCCCATGCGCCGGTCGGTGATCTGCGTTTTACCGAAATTCTTCACGTGTTGACGATGATTGGCGCGAAACCGCTCGGGAAGAAACCGATCGATCGGTTTCCCCATGGTCTCATTCGCTGAACAACCGAACATGCTTTCCGCGGCGGCGTTGAACTGCACCACGCGTTGTTCATCGTCAATGGTGATGATGGCATCCATGGTCGACTGAATGATTCCGGCCAGTTGGCGTTCAACGATTTGCAACCCTTTTGAGGTGCGCCGGGACAGGGTTTCATGAGTTCGCAGTTCGGCAAGTTCGCGTCGAAGAGTCTCGACCTCTTTTATCAACTCAGCTTTGGAGGGGTGAGGCGCCATGCTGTGTTACCGACGGGGTCTTCAGGAAGCTGCTTGCTCCATTCCTCCCAGTTTCCGGTAGAGGGTCTTGCGGTCGATGCCGAGGATCTGCGCCGCCTGCAGCTTGTTGCCCCGAGTCTTTTCCAGAATCCTTTTGATGTACAAGCCCTCGACTTCTTCCATCGAAAGCGATCGTTCACTGCCCTCCTCGATCAGTCGCCGTTCTCCTTTCGCCTCGCGAATGGTGGCGGGTAACGCCTCCACGGTCACGATATCCCCAGACGCCAGGGTAACAGCGCGTTCGATCACGTTTTCCAATTCCCGCACGTTGCCCGGCCAATGGTAGTCGATCAACAAACCGAGGGCCGATTCGGCGATGCCGGCCGGCTGCCTGTCCGTTCCTCTCGCCATCTTGTGCAGCAACATGTTGCACAGCAGTGGAATGTCTTCCTTGCGATCGCGCAAGGGAGGAAGCCGGATTTCTATGACGTTCAGACGGTAGTACAAGTCTTCCCGAAATCGTTTGGCCTCCACTTCCTCCGCCAACAATAGATTCGTGGACGCAATGATCCGGACGTTCACGGGAATGGATTGCGTCGCGCCCACCCGGCGAATTTCCCGTTCCTGGACGGACCGCAACAATTTCGCTTGCAGCAGCATCGGCATTTCGCTGATCTCATCCAAAAACAACGTGCCCTTTTGAGCCTCTTCGAACAACCCGCGTTTATCCGACCTGGCGTCCGTAAAGGCCCCTTTCACGTGCCCGAACAATTCACTTTCCAAAAGCTGTTCGGGGATCGCCGCACAATTCACCGGAAGAAACGGCTCCTCCTTTCGGCTGCTGTTGAAATGAATGGCCTTGGCCACCAGCTCTTTCCCCGTCCCGCTCTCGCCGGTGATGAGAATATTCGCTTGGGAGTCGGCCACACGGCGAATGAGATCAAACACTTCCCGCATGGGTTTGCTCTTCCCGAAAATTTGATCGAAGGAGTATTCACGATTGACCTGTTTCCGCAGATGTTCTACTTCCCGGCGAAGGGACGCCTCACGAAGGGCCTTCTCGATCGTGACCAATAGTTCGTCCGTTTTGATGGGCTTCGTCAGATAATCGAAGGCCCCCCGTTTCATCGCATCCACGGCCGACTCCACCGTACCGAATGCCGTCATCATGATGGCGTTACAGGTGGGATGGTGTTGAACAAGCTCGTGCAAGAGTTCGGCTCCATCCATTCCCTTCATCCTGAGATCCACCACCACTACCAGAAATTCGTCACGCTCCAGATGTTCAAGTGCTTCGCGTCCCTCTCGCGCCACGGCGACAGAATAGCCGTGATCCTCCAGGACGTCTTTGAGAAGATCTCGCATTTCCCTGTCGTCATCAACAATCAGAATAGACTGTGCTGCCATGTGCCACCTACATTTCTTGTGAATCTGCCATTTTACTCTACATGTGGATATTTGGAACACAAAAATAAAGTTGTTGCAAATTTCCTCACAACTGATGTCGGCGCGAAATTTGCCGGCACTCCTGTTCTCCGGACTGCCCTGTCCTGTGCCGCATAGAAACGTGCCTCTCGAAGAGTGGCATTTTTCTTGCTAGTCATGAGTTATTCCTCGAATTGAACCCTCTCGACTCTTGAATGGAGACGCCGCATGAAAATCCTCATAGCCATCGATGGATCACCGCAGTCCTTCTATTCTATCCAAGCTCTTGCACATTTCGGGCCGGTTGACGAACTCGCTCTGGTTCACGCGCTCCATTTTCCGGACCTTAATCACCCCATGATCCCTCCGGACATAAGGGAAAACGCGATGCAGGAAATGGAAAACACCCTCAGGCCGAAAGGTGAGGCGTTGTTGGAGCAATGCCTCTCCGGCCTCCCCACGAGGGTGGGGAAGGTAAAGCGGATTCATCAAATCGGCTTCCCGGCGATGGTCATTTTAGATACTGCCAAATCCGTCAAACCGGATCTCATCATGATGGGGGCCCGAGGCCTCGGACCGATCAAAGAACTGGTCCTGGGCAGTGTTTCCCATAGGGTCCTTTTACATGCGCCATGTTCCACCCTCACCGTGAAAAATCCCTTTCCCGCACTCCAACACCTTTTGATGCCAATCGAAGGAAAGGAAGATGCAGAATGCCTGCTTCACTATTTGTTTTCTCTTCCCTTTGTGACGAAGCCACGCATTAGTGTCATGTCGGTATGGCCTCAACCGCAGTTGCCTTGGCCGGAGACGTTGTCACAAAGCAAATTATTGGAAGAGCGCGCATTGGCACACGCTCGTGACATGGCCGAAGAAGTCGCGCAACAGGCTGAAGCCAAGCATTTTTCGAGTCAGGCAATCGTGGGCTTAGGCGATCCGGCGTTTGCGATTCTCGAGCAGGCCAAAATAATCAAGCCGGACCTGATCATGGTTGGGTCGCATGGCCGCCACGGATTATCCGGGTTTCTACTCGGGAGCGTCTCTCATAGCCTGGTTCATCAGGCGACTGCTCCCGTTCTGGTCGTCCGGTCATCCGGGAGTTAAGAAGGCAGTCCTGTGTCGCCATTGGCTACATAGAGAACCTGAGGGGTGGGGCAGCAATCCTCAATTGCCTTCATCAGCATTTGGTTGCAAACAACCCGAGAATTCAAGTTTGCCAGCCATTGTCTATCAGGCCTTTTCTCTGGCACACATTTTGCGTTCTCTTCAAGTAGGAGAAAGAAAGATCGATCAAAAGCGGAATCCATCCTTTCTTTCCTAACAAAGGAACCGGCCATGAACCAAACACAAGCAGACATTCTGATCCTACAAATTCTCGCGAAATCGAGACAGTCCGACTCTTACGCGATCCCGCGGTTTTCACCCGGTGTTCGCATAGACGAATGCCATTCGCTCCTGGGCCGCTCCGAAGTCTTTTTGCTTGACGACGGATCGGTTATCGAGATGGGTAAAGCTGTTTTGTATTCGTGGGGATGTTTGGCCGCGTACGACGGTATCAATCCAACTTGTCCGTCTTGCCACAACGATTTGTCGCTTGACGGACTTGGGAGAAAAAAGAAAACGCTGCAAGAACTGCACAGCTGTATGGTCTGCGGCTGGCAAGACCCGGATGTTCGTACGTAAGAATATCATTTCGTTTTCACAACTCTTTTTAGTCATTCAAGAAGGAGGTTTGCCATGAATGCTCTGACACGTTGGGATCCCTTTCGGGAATTGGATGAATTACAAAAACGCTTTTCCACGCTGCTTGGACGGACGCCGGTCAAAACAAATGGCGAGCAGCAAGAAGCCCTGACCGTCGCGGAATGGGCCCCCGTGGTGGATATCGTGGAGGACGACAACCAGTACGTCATCACAGCCGAGCTTCCCGGATTGCAAAAGGAAGATATCAAAGTTGGAATCCAAAACGACGTGTTGACCATGTCCGGTGAACGCAAATACGAAAAGGAAGAGAAAGACAAAAAATTTCATCGGGTTGAGAGAGCGTACGGCAGTTTCTCCCGAAGGTTTACCATTCCCGAGAATTCCGACGGCGAAAAGGTTTCTGCTGAATTCAAAGACGGGATTTTGCACGTCCATCTGCCTAAGACCGAAACCGTGAAACCCAAGCAAATCGAAGTCGCCGTGGGCTAGTCAATCCGTGACTCGTCTTTCGTCTCATACGGCCGTGGGGCTCCGGCAGCCGTTGAATCACGCATGCAACCCGAGGAAGCGACGAACGAATATTTCATTCGCATGTGCGGCGTTCCTCATGGGAACGATTACCCTGGGCGAGGCCCAAGGCCCGCACATGATGCAGCCAAGGGTCCCCCGAGCCCAACTGGAGGAGGCGCGAGTGCTGACCAGTCCTCTGGCATATTCCCCTGAAGTCGTCGCCCGGGGGAAAATGTTGTACGAGGGGAAAGGCACCTGCGCAAACTGTCACGGCATGAACGGAAACGGTCGAGGGCCGGGGGCCGTCAATCTGAATCCAGCTCCCCGGAATTTCCGGCATCACGGGTTTTGGCGCCACCGGACGGAAGGAGAAATCTTTTGGGTGATCAAACATGGCAGCCCCGGCACAGCCATGATTCCCTTTGGGGGGCTCCTTTCCGACAAAGAGATTTGGACAATCATACAATATGAAAGAACGTTTTCACGGAGATCCGGGCCGCCGGGCGAACGAGGCCGCCGGCATGGGAGAGGGCCTATGATGCCAAGAAGTGGTCCTGGTCATCATCGAGGAGGGAATGAACCATGTTGTGGCGAACCATGAAACAGAACACGGTCGATCATCGATCACGCAGCCTTCTCATGGTGGTCCAAGCCATCCTGGTGGGGACGCTGTGTCTTGGCGGATTCCCCGGTGTTCTCGCGCAATCCGAGCAGCAAATCGTTGTGACCATTCGAAACTATACCTTCGAGACGACTCAAATGCCTCTTCAACTGCACCTGCCAACCGTCATCTACCTGCGAAACACGGATGATGTCCGTCACGATTTCAGCTCCGAAGTGTTTGACGGGAGTCATACCCGCGTTGAGGCGTTGCCTGCGATTGCTTATGGAAAAGGAATTCGCGGGGTCTATATTGAACCGGGAGGGGAGGTCGCGGTCCGCTTTACCATCGAGAAACCCGGACGGTATCAATTCAAATGCTCCATCCACGAGGGCATGGAAGGCGAAATTTTGATGATGTCGGCGGGAGCCGTGTAGGCTTCTCATCCGACCGGAGGAGAACCTGAACGTCAACAATTCAAGATGAGCCAATTTCTACAACGATCTGGAACCACAAGTTCTAAAACCTGACAAAGGAGCGGCACAGGCCTTTCACAGCAGGTTCGGGGAGAGCCAGCGTTGCACGGTGGGCACGTCCATTTGCTTGCGTGCGGCGTAGTCCGTCACCTGATCGTGGTCGATCTTCCCCACGGCGAAGTATTTGGCTTGGGGATGGGCGAAGTACCAGCCGCTGACCGAGGCGGCGGGAACCATGGCGAACGTTTCGGTCAGGTGAATGCCGGTATCCTGCTCGGCTTCCAGCAGGTCGAACAGGATCCGTTTTTCGGTGTGATCCGGGCACGCGGGATAGCCCGGGGCCGGACGGATTCCCCGATAGCGCTCCCGGATGAGATCCTCAGTGGAAAGGTTTTCTTCTTTACCGTACTCCCAGGCCTTGCGGACTTCCCGGTGCAGCCATTCGGCAAACGCTTCAGCCAGCCTGTCGGCCAGGGCTTTGGCCATGATGGCGTTGTAATCGTCATGGTCTTTTTCGAATCGCCCGCACAGGGCTTCGATCCCGATCCCCGTGGTCACTGCAAACCCGCCCAGGTAATCCGCAAGCCCCGTTGACTTGGGCGCGATGAAATCGGCCAGGGCGTAATTGGCATCGCCTTCAGGTTTTTCGTGTTGCTGGCGAAGGGTATGGAAGGTCGCCAGGACCTCCGCTCGCGATTCATCCTTGTAGACTTCGATATCGTCGCCCACGCTGTTGGCCGGAAACAATCCGTACACCGCCCTGGCCGTGAGCAGCCGGTTGTCGAGAATTTCCTTGAGCAACCCCTGGGCGTCGTCAAACAGTTCTTTGGCCTTGGCTCCCACAACCGGATCTTCGAAAATCTTGGGGTATTTCCCCTTCAATTCCCACGTATGGAAAAATGGCGACCAGTCGATCACCGGCACCAGGTCGTTTAACGGCTGATCGTCGATCACCCGCGTGCCCAAGAAATTTGGCGTCGCCCGGTCCGACGTATGCCAATCGATCGAAGTCCGCCGCTTCCGCGCCTCTTCCAGCGGCAACAATTTCTTCAGGGTCTTCTTGCCTTCATACGCCTCGCGCGACTGTTCTTGTTGCTGACGTACCTTTTCCACGAACCCCGGCTTTTCGTCCTTGCTCAATAATTGCCGGACGACGTTCACGGCTAACGACGCATCCGTCACGTGCACGACGGGCTCGGGATAGCCCGGGGCGATCTTGACGGCCGTGTGGGCTTTGCTCGTCGTGGCGCCGCCGATGAGGAGCGGCACGTCGAAGCCCTGGCGGGCCATTTCTGTCGCGTTGTACGCCATCTCTTCGAGCGACGGGGTAATCAGGCCGCTCAGGCCGATCATATCGACCCGCTCTTCCTTGGCCTTTGCCAGAATTTTGTCGCAGGAGACCATCACCCCGAGATCGATAACCTCGTAGTTATTACACCCCAACACCACGCCGACGATGTTTTTGCCGATGTCGTGGACGTCGCCCTTGACCGTGGCGAGCAGCACCTTGCCCTGGGACGTACTTCCGGACGCTTCCTTTTCCTGCTCCATGAACGGCAGCAAATACGCCACGGCTTTTTTCATGACCCGTGCGCTCTTGACGACTTGCGGCAGGAACATTTTCCCGGCCCCGAAGAGTTCTCCCACCACGTTCATGCCGTCCATCAGCGGCCCTTCGATGATCTTGAGCGGTTTGTCGTATTTCTGCCGGGCCTCTTCCACGTCTTCGTCGATGAACTCCACGATGCCTTTGACCAGCGCATGCGAGAGCCGCGCTTCCACGGAGCCTTCCCGCCAGGCATCGGCCTTGACCGCCGCCTTGCCTTCCTGTTTCACGGTTTCGGCGAAGTCGACCAGCCGCTCGGTCGCGTCCGGCCGCCGATTCAGCAAGACGTCCTCGACCAGTTCCAGCAGGTCCTTGGGGATCTCCTCATACACGCCCAACTGCCCGGCGTTGACAATCGCCATGTCCAGCCCGGCTTTGATTGCGTGATACAGAAATGCCGCGTGCATGGCCTCGCGCACGACGTTGTTCCCGCGGAACGAGAATGAAATATTGCTCACGCCGCCGCTGGTTTTACAGTGCGGCAACGTGGCCTTGATCCGCCGGACGGCCTCGATAAAATTGACCGCGTAGTCGTTGTGCTCTTCAATGCCCGTGGCGACCGTCAGGATATTGGGATCGAAAACAATGTCCTGCGGCGGAAACGCGACGTCTTCCGTCAGAATCTTGTACGCCCTGGTGCAAATCTCGACCTTCCGGTCGATGGTGTCGGCCTGCCCGGTTTCATCAAACGCCATCACCACCACGGCCGCGCCGTACCGCTTGACCAGCCTGGCCTGTTCCTTGAATTTCTCCTCGCCTTCCTTGAGGCTGATGGAATTGACCACGCCCTTGCCCTGCACGCATTGCAGGCCGGCCTCGATCACCGACCATTTCGAACTGTCGATCATGATCGGGACGCGGCAAATGTCGGGCTCCGACGCGATGAGGTTCAGGAACCGCGCCATGGCGTTTTCGGAATCCAGCAGGGCTTCGTCCATGTTGACGTCAATCAGTTGTGCGCCCCCCTCCACCTGCTGCCGGGCCACGGCCAGGGCTTCCTCGAACTGATCCTCGCGAATCAGCCGGGCGAATTTCGGTGAGCCGGTGACGTTCGTGCGCTCGCCGATGTTCACGAAATTCAACTCGGGCCGGATCGCCAAGGGTTCCAACCCGCTCAGCCGCGTGGCGTGATCGGGTTCCACCACCGTATGCGGCGGCAGGTCGCGCACCGCCTCGGCAATCGCGCCAATGTGCTCCGGCGTGCTGCCGCAACAGCCGCCCACGATGTTCAACCACCCGTTTCCGGCAAACTCCCGTAGGTCCGCGGCCATCAACTCCGGTGTTTCGTCGAACCCCCCGAAGGCGTTCGGCAGGCCCGCATTGGGATGGCAACTGATGTAGGCCGGGGCCAATTTCGAGAGTTCCTCGATATAGGGACGCATTTGCTTGGCCCCCAGGGCGCAGTTGATCCCGACGCTGAAAGGATCCGCATCGGCAATGGAGTGCCAAAAGGCTTCGATCGTCTGCCCGGAAAGCGTGCGCCCGCTTTGATCGGTGATAGTCACGGACACCATGACCGGTATGGACAGCCCTTGTTCCTGGCGGTATTGGTCGATGGCAAAAAACGCGGCCTTCGCATTCAGCGTATCGAAGATCGTTTCCACGAGCAGCAGGTCGCTTCCGCCCTCCACGAGGCCCCGCACCTGTTCGACGTATGCCTGCCGCAACTGTTCAAACGTCACCGCTCGAAACGCAGGGTTGTTCACGTCCGGCGACATGGACGCCGTCCGATTGGTGGGCCCCATGACTCCGGCCACGAATCTGGGCCGCGAGGGATCTTTTTGCATCACCGCATCTGCCGCCTTCCGCGCCACCGAGGCCCCGGCCACGTTCAACTCATAGGCCAAGTGTTCCATTTGATAGTCGGCCATTGAGATCGCAGTGGAGTTGAACGTATTCGTTTCGATCATGTCCGCGCCGGCGTCCAGGTATTCCCGGTGGAGCGAGCCGATGAGCTCCGGTTGGGTCAGCACCAACAGGTCGTTGTTACCTTTGAGGTCACAGGGATGCGCGGTAAACCGCTCCCCGCGAAAATCCGCCTCCGACAGGTTCTGCTTCTGGATCATCGTGCCCATGGCGCCATCCAGCACGACGATCCGCCTTTGAAGTCGGTCTTTCAATTCTTCGATTCGGGTTGTCGGATTCATTGCGTCAATCTCATTATCAAATCATTGTCAAACACTATGCCTGCGCCCAATCACCCGGCCCTCTTCCAGTGGGAGAAGGAGAAAAAGTGCTTCTGATTAAAAGGAGTGACTATACTGAACCCCGTCTCGTCCGGTCAAAATCGGCCGGATCCGGAAGCCGGCTCCGTTTCCTTGACTCGATTGCAATGCGGGGTTAGGATGAATTTCATTGAGTCTGATCGAGTCGATTCATGCAACGCCTTTGTTCCCAGCAAACTCCTCTGTTTCTGCTCTTGACCGCCGGCCTGCTGCTTGTTCCGCCGCCAGCCTCCTCCAAGCCGTTTTTTGAGGACGGGTTTCTCGGGCTCACGCAAGAGGAAGTCCATGCCAAGCTTGGCACGCCTCACGCCATCCGTTCGAGAAAAGCCGCCCTTCGGGTGTTCAGTTATTATTCACCCAAGGACTGGAAAAAATATTTCAGCAAGCTCGTGTCTCCTCAGAACGGGGAGGACGTGTACACGTATTCGCGCAACGGTGTTCAAGTTCGCTATTCGTTCGTCTATAAGCCGGATTTCCGCGAGGCCGTGGATTTTCCCACGCTGCACGTGAAACGGGTTGAAGTCGAATTCACGCCCAGCGTCCCCTTGAAGGCCATCCCTGCGCTGGTCAACGAATTCAACCCGTCTGTCGGCCCGAAAGACCCGGCGTTTCGATCGAATCTGTGGGTCCTGCTGTTCAAGGGGCCTCCGTCGAAGGAAGCGGAACTTGTTGTAGAGGAATGGGATAAGGCGGACGGGAAATGGTCGCTGGCGTATCAATTATTTTCCGTGAACGGTCTCCCGGACTACCTCACCGTGAATTCCTCCATCGACCGGTTGGAATTCAACATCCAAAGCCTGTCGCGGATTCACCAAATCGGCCGGCATACCCATGAACCTATCATGAACCCCTACTCCGTGGAATTTGCCCAACGCCCCCCCGCACCGCCCAAGCCCAAGAAAACCATTCCGGTTCCGGTCTACGCCGAATAGCCGCGCCTTCAGTCTCCTTCTTCCAATCGAAGATCGTGCGCGTCTGATAGCAGCAGGTAGGCTTCGCCCCACTGGTTGGGACTTTCCAGATTCCAGGCCTCCCGGACTTCCTCCGGTTTCAAACGCACTCCCCACATGCCGCCATACACCAGGTACGCCGCCCCGCGTCCGGATTCCTCAACGGGCTGAGCCATGGCCTGACATTCCGGACGGTCTTCATCATCGGTCCATCCCACGATGTCGCACCACTCGCCCCGCGACGAGCGTTCGTAACTCTTCACTTGTCGCAGCCGCTGTGCGGGACCCAATTCCTTAAACCGGAGAAAGACGGACGTTTCACTGTTGGGGTTCTGTTCCACCTCGATAAACATCATCGCCCCCGTATTGACGGCTTTTATTCACGGTTGCTAGACTGATTGCGCTACCCATGCAACCTCCAGAATCCCTCCCCACTTCCGTTGCTCCGGATACTCCCCACGACGCGGCTCTTCAGAACGACCGGTCGGCAGGGCCATCGATTTCTTTCCCGCACCGGCGCTCCGTCCGGATCACCCTCTCTGTGTTCCTGGGCGCCTTTGCCGTGTTCATGCTCGCCTGGGGGTTTCTGCCGGGGTTCCTGGACCCGACGTTCGAACGCCATATCGAGGACAAGGACGTCATCGTGGGCATGACGCGGGAACAAGCGATTGAGGCCTGGGGCTCGCCCTACCAGATGAACATCACGTATACCGACCGCGGCGTCCGCCGGGAAGAATGGGTCTACGAAGACTGGATCGAGGCGGGATCCGTCAAGCACCGCTATCTGTATTTTGAAGAAGGCGTCCTGGTCGGGGGATGGAAATGACCCCCTTCGCTCGGCCTCATGGGGTTTCCGTAATCTGAACCCTCCGCTCCCGTTCGTCGCCCCCACTGACCACGAGCACCCGTTTCCATTCTCGAATCTGATAGACGGCCCAGGCATTGGGCTGTCCTTGGAAAAACGCTTGCGAATCCTCGCCCTTGGCACTCAGATAGGTCGGCTCCGTAAATCCTTCATCCAGAACGTAGTCCATCAGATTTTCAGTGGTCATCCCTTTTCCCCGCAAGGCCACATGCGACAGGAAAGTCAGAATTTCATCAGGGTCCGCCAACGAGACCGGATCAAAAGCCATGTTGTTTTTACCTTGGTTATGGTATGCTGGTTAAAAGGGCATTGTAGGGTGCCCAAAACGGGAAACGCAAATAGTCGCGTCTCGGCATACATGTTCTGCTCATATTCACATTCCACCTGCACGTGATCGTAGATCAATCATCTATCCTGCTCCATGATGTGGAAGCTTTCGGCTGAACAGTTCCGCGACCGCATTTTCGACGTTCTCGGCCGTAAGCAACACTGGTCGACAGCCCACTTCAACGGCAGCACCGTCACCAAGGAACAACTCAACGTTCATTTCCGCCAGGAATACGCCGTCTATCTTCGCGATTTTGCCGTCCTGCTCGCGAGAATCGTCGGGAAAAATCCCCCCTGGCAGATCCGCCGTCACCTGGCCACGACGATTTACGAAGAAGAAACCGGCAGGCTTTCGCTGGGCAAACCGCACCAGGAACTCTTTCTGCAAATGATGATGGGCTTAGGGTACAAACGGGCTGAATTTCGTGACGTCGAATTGCTGTCAAGAAGTTATGCGTATCGGGAATGGCTTGATGAAATCTGCGACCGGGAAGAGTGGATTGTGGGCGCGGCGGTGCTCACCATTTTCGTGGAAGGCTCCGTCCACGACCGGGACGAAGTCATGAATCAGAAAACCCCAAAATCCAATGCGGACGTTGAAGATATCGTGAAGAAACATCCCCTCGTGGTCTACCACGGACTCTCCCCGGAACACCTTGACCTGATCCGCGCGCGCGAGATGATCGAACCTTGCAACCGCTCCGTCGTCTATGACCTGATCGTCAAAGAAGCCGTGGAATCCGGCACCAAAAATTTGATCCTGGAGAAATTGGAAACAGGATTGAACGTATGGCTCCAATACCGTGACGGCATTGCCCGGGCCTGCGGCCTCAGGCAGCCGTAAAGCCTTTAGTACGAAAACAGCCCAAATCTGTCATATCTATGGTAGGGGACGGCCTGAGCCTGTCCTGAGCCTGTCGAAGGAACCTCGTCGTGCGGGGGCGAAACCCCGCGCGGAGCGTGGTTCACCGCACGAGGAGATAATGCAGAGCGGCATCTCCCAGAATTGCAGCCAACGCCGCGACGTTCAAGACAACCAGGGAACGCCGTTGTTTCCCCCAAGATCGAGCGATCGCCCACACAATCAGGACTTGCGTCAGGATCGAAAAAGGCCGATGCACGTGAGACGACATCCCGCCACCTTCACTGGCAATCGCCGTGACGGCCGCCAAGCCGTAACACGCGAGGGCCCCGGCTTGAAGCCTGACCGTAGTCCGATCCATGTTCCGGCGGACGACCACTACCAAGGCCGTCGTCAAACACACGACCACCACCAACAAGAGCAAGGGAAACAGGGGCCATAACGTTTTCGCACTCAGTTCCACGTTCTCTCCTTTACGCTCAAACCTTCAAAACCGCACAACCTAAGGCAGGCATCGGGGCCACGAAGTTCGCCAAAAAAGAGCATTACAACCCTCTCAAATTTTTGATATGGTAGGATTCGAGACTCCGGTGATGCCATGAATATTCGCCCACGCATTTTGCCGATTGTTTTTCTGGGGACGTTGTTCCTTAGTGGATGTGTAGGAACTCCTCAAATCGAGACTTCCGTTCATGATGGGCCGGAGGGCTCCCTTGTGCTGCAAACCGTCTCGAAAGGCTCGCTCCGGACTTCCCATCCGGCTCACGTCTCGGTCGAAACCTTCGAAAAGATTTTAACCGGCATCCATTATCGACGGTCCCCTGCAAGGTGGCTGCAACGGCTGATGGACAGCGGGACAAAATCGTCGCCCCTGCTTGCCCCGGAACAGGTCGCGTTTTGGGCCCCTCGTTTACGACGCGCTTTTCTGCAAGTCACGGCTGAAGAACAAGTCTTCATGCGCATTCCCTTGCCGTCAACACCGGAGATTCAAAACCTGACCGGCATGCTATCCTTCGAACAGAACGACCTGCATATGGCCTTGAGTTTATCCGGTTTCTCGGGCCGGCGCCCGCATTCCAAAACCAAACCCAGGAACTCCGAGGCCTTGGGGGTCACAAGACCCACAATCGTGTTTCTACCCAAGACCGCCATCAAGACGTCCTGGGATGAGGAAACGGTCACAAACCTCACCATTGATATCGCTTCGCTGGCGATGCCGGACGGATCGGGCCTCGAGGACAGCTCCGCACAGCCCTCGCCGCCCGATGACGCGCCACGCCTCATTGCCCCGAAAGTCATTCCTCAAGCCACTCCTCCCCAGCGGCTGGACCCTTCTCCCGCATCCGTTTCCAAGGACAGCGCCAAGACACCCTCGAAACCCGATGTCGCGACACCCCGCGTTGCGCCGCCGGTCATTCCTCCGGATCGCCCCATTATCCGGTTGGAAGCTCCTCCTTCCGAGGCTCTCATGAAGGAAATTCGATCCTTGCGGCGCGAATTGTCCAGGCAAAAACAGGAAATCGAACGCTTGAAGAAACAACGGAAGTCCCCTTAACCCACCTCGATCAGTTGAGGATTCTTCAGGATCACGTCGCTGCCGAGCGGGGCACGGAACGTCATCCGCTGGTAACAAGCATAGGTGACATAGGTGTCCCGCAGGCAATATTCGGCGATCTCCAGTCTTCGTCCCTGGGCCCACATTTCAGCCACTTGTTTGCCGCTTCCGGATTTGGTTTCGACCTGTAACGCCCTGGCCAACGCGTCCAATTTGACCCAGCCCCGGTTGTCCCAGTTGCTCCATACGGCCATCACGTCATAGACCGGCTCCGTGCGAAATCTGGCCAAACTGATCTCCATCGACGGTTTGACGCGGTGAATGATCGAACGCTTTTTCAGAAACGGGAGATCGAAGCCCAATCCATTGTACGTAATGAACAGGGAGGGCCGCAGTTCACCCAGACGATTCCAGAACTGCCGAAGGAGTTCCTCCTCCTGGACACCGTACCAACTCACCGCCCCGCGGTACTCCATGGCATCGGAGAATACCAGGAGCCCGATGCACACGATCCGGCTGAAGGTGCCGTCGAACGACGACTGCTCATATTTTTCATCTTCTTTCTGTCTTTGCTCCCGAGCCTCGGCCTGAGTGAATAAATCACCCGTGTCCTCCCCTTCGCAGGATTCAAGGGCAACCGAATCGATCCCGGCAAGACGCGCCCATTCTTCCCGTGGCGCTTGAATCGTTTCTATGTCCAGCACGACTTTCATGGGCTGCCAACCGAATGGCAGTCCTCCTTTACGTTTCCCGGCTCCCGGCCGGTTTCGTCAAGTGAGCCACGACCGGCCCGTCCGCGGGAGGAAATGAATACTCGGCCAGCTCCTCGGGCGTCACCCACCGGAATTCCGCGCAACCCAATGGCTGCGGGTCACCCTGGGACAGGGAACACGTGAAAAAATGCAGTTCTACGCTCTTGTCCGGATAGTCGTAACGCGTCACCGTCAACGGTTTCGGGGCGGTGATTTCAATGCCCACTTCTTCGAACACCTCACGGCGGGCGCAGGCCTCGAACGTTTCATCCGCTTCGCGCTTCCCGCCGGGAAACTCCCAATAGCCCGCCAAGTGAACGCCGGCTTCCCGGCAGGTAATCAAGTACCGACCCCGGTGTTCAATCACGGCGGCGGCGACCTGGAGAATTTCCCTTTCAGCCATATCCGGCACCGCTATTTCGTGTCCACGGGATACGCCTTGCAAAATTCCCTCATCGGACAATACAGGCAGTACGGATTGCGTGCCGTACACACCACCGCGCCGAAATCCATGAGGGCCTGATTGAAGTCATAGCCCTTGCCCTTGGGGATCAGGGCTTCAGACAAAACCCAGAGTTTCGATTTTTGCGTTTTCGGATCGCCCTTTCCGACAAAAACTCGATGCAGCACACGCATCACGTTCGTATCAAGAATCGGGGCATCTTCTTGAAAGGCAAAGGATCGAACCGCGCCCGCGGTGTACCGGCCGATCCCTTTCATCGACTGCAATTGTTCGGCATCGCGCGGAATCTTTCCGCCGTAATGGGCCACCGCCTCACAGGCGATGCTGTGGAGGCGGTACGGACGCACGTTGTACCCGAGGGGGTACCACGTCTCCCGGACGTCATCCGGTTCGGCTTCGGCCAGATCTCTGAGCGTCGGATATTTTTCCAGGAACTCATGGTACTTGGGAATGACCCGGTCTACCTGTGTCTGCTGAAGCATGACTTCGGAGACGAGAATCCTGTACGGATCCGCGGTCCGCCGCCAGGGCAGATCCCGTCCGAACCGGTCATACCATTTCAGTAAACGGATTTGGAAACGACGCTTGATACCCCGGTCGAGCTTGGCCGGTAGCGATGGAGTCGACTTGGACTGTTTGGGAGTCTTGGCTGGACGCGTCATGGGCCGTGCCCGGATTGTAGGTAGGAAGTCAGGCCTATTGCAAGCGGGAATACAGAGAAGGATCTCTCACGAATCGAATCCCAAATTTTCGGATTACCCGATGAGAAGACTCAAACACGTCAGGCCCGCGTCGGCCTTGGTGAACTCGCCGAGATCAACGCACGTGGTGGCAAAACCCTGTGACTCGATCACGTCGCGCGTCAATGGAGAGGAGGTTTGAGCCAGCACCCCACCGGGCAAGCGCAGGACGTTCGCCCCGAACGGTTCTTCGGCCGGGACGTGTAACAACCGGAACGCCCCCAGGGCATCCGAATCGATCCAAGCCGGATTCACCAACACGGTCTCATCGTCGAGGGAGGTGCACGCCGTCTTCAGATGGAGGCACGCCCGTATGCCGACGGGCGTCACTTGGTATCCCAAGGGTTCCACAATCGCCCGAAGGGCTACCACACCCTCGCGATTCGTTCGGGTCGAGACTCCGACGTACAATGTCTTGCCCATGCGCAAGACGTCCCCGCCTTCGATCGTCGCAGGCGGCGCTATGGTCACGAGGCGACGGTGACGATCGAGCACCGGAAGGAGCAACTCGGGTTCACCCCGCCTCGACGGGATCCCCATCGAAGACACCACCGCCAATTCATCCAGGATAACGGCGTTGTCCTCGATAAAGACGCTATCGGGAAATGCTTCTTCAGGCGGAAGGATTTCAACTTCCACACCCAATTGCCGCAAGGCCCGGCAATAGGCTTCATGTTGTCGAAACGCCAGATGCAGATCGATTTCTTGGCGCGGCGCGTACTCGACTTCACAATCGACGAGCGCAAACGCGGGCCGGCGGGTGAGGGCAAGCATGGTTTCTCCCCGTTCGTGCTTGGTGGAGGTGAGCCAACAACGTCAGGAAACATTGTCACGATTGCCATGATGGTACAAGAAAACAATTGAAGCTGTCCCAGCTAAACATTGTTCGACCGGCAGGCTTTTGTTGCCGGATAATCGGTACCCTTCCTGTGTGCATGACGTGACTTCCCATGGACAGACAACCGGCAACGTTGTCTTTGACGCCCGGATTATTGCAGTCTGTTTGGAGCATGGCATCGAATCTTCGTCGCCTCTCATCGTGGGCAGCCGGGCTTGTCGTAGCGGCACTCCTGTTCAACGCCCCCTTCGCGCACTGCCGGGACTTCGTGGCCGAACCTCGCGCGTCATCCCCGATCACTCTTCATTTCGTGACGTGGAAGGCGGACCATCCTCGGGCCTGGGATGAGGCCATTCAACGGTTTGAGCAGGTCCACCCGCACATCCATATCAAGCGGGAAATTGCACCGCATTCCTCCACGGCCTATCACGATCTGCTGACGCAGAAGTTGCGGAACCGCGACGTGTCACTCGACCTGTTCTTTATGGACGTGATCTGGCCCGCGGAGTTCGCTGCCGCGGGATGGGCCCTCCCGCTTGACGAATATTTTCCCCAAAACGAACGTGAGAATTTTTTGCCGGCCACGATTGCCTCGGGCATGTATCGGCACCATATCTACGGGGTCCCTTCCCGTATCGACAGCGGCATGCTGTATTACCGCAAGGACCTTTTGGAAAAATATGGGTTTTTGCCCCCCGCCACGTGGAATGAAATGGTGCGCCAAGCGCAGGCAATACTGGTAGGAGAACGAACCGCACACCCACTCCTCAGGGGCTACAGCGGCCAGTTCAAGCAGTATGAAGGACTGGTGTGCGACATGCTGGAGTTCGTGGGTAGCCACAACGGCTCGTTTCTGACGGACGACGGCAGGCGCTCGAATCTGACGGCGTCCGAATCCTTGCAAGCGGTGCGATTCGTCCGGGAGCAGATCATTCAACAACTGGCGACTCCGGCCGCGCTGACCTATCAGGAGTCCGAGTCCCTCGCGGTGTTTCTCCAGGGCAACGCGGTGTTTCACCGCAATTGGCCGTATGCGTGGGGATTAGGGAATGATCCGCGGCATTCGAAGATCGTGGGCAAGATCGGCGTGACGACCCTTCCACGTTTTTCCGAAGGCAGGAGCACGGCCGCCTTGGGCGGATGGCTCTACGGGATCAGCGCCTATTCGCGACATCCTGATGAGGCATGGGCCTTTATCGAGTTCATGGCCAGTCCCGAGATACAGAAGCATTTTGCGATCCACGCTTCATTGGCTCCTTCCCGGCTTGCGCTGTATGCCGATCCGGAGGTCCTCCACGCCAATCCTCAATACAAGGATTTGTTTCCGGTCTTTCAAACTGCCCGTGCGCGGCCCCGCACGCCTGTCTATCCCATTGTTTCGCACATTCTTCAACGGTATTTTAGTCGTGTGTTGGCTTTTCCCGAAACGGATATTAGAGAAGAGGCGGAAGAAGCCGGTCGGAAGATCAACCGGTTTTTGGCCTTATTCCGTGATTTGTGACGAAATCGACCCAAGAGCACACCACCGGCTGGTTGATGGCCTTTCCAGCCCTGACGTTCGTGGCCGTCTTTTCCCTGTATCCGGCCATGGATTCGTTCTTGCTGAGCCTGTACTCGGACTTCCCCGGCCCGGAACGGTCCTTCGTCGGTTTCGGCCATTACGCGGAACTGTTGCAGGACGCCGTCGCTCATCAGGCGTTCATCGTCACACTGGGCTTCGTCCTGTTCTCGACGGCGCTGGAACTGCTCATGGGCACGGGCATTGCACTGGTCGTTCACGAACGCTTTAGAGGGCGAGGATGGGTCCGGGCGGCCGTGCTGATCCCATGGGCGATTCCCACCGTGGTGGCTTCACAGATGTGGCGGTTTCTGTTGAACGATCAATACGGCGCAATCAACGCAATCCTCTTCGGTGACCGGGTGGAGGCCTACGTCCCGTGGCTGGCCGATCCATGGATGGCCTTCGGCGCCATTGTCCTGGCCGACGTCTGGAAAACGTCGTCGTTTGCCGGACTCCTTGTCCTGGCGGGCTTGCAGGTCATTCCGGAGGAGACCTATGACGCGGCGCGCGTCGATGGAGCCACGGCATGGCAACGTTTCCGGTACATCACTCTCCCCCTGCTGAAGCCCGCGCTTCTCACCGCGCTCTTGTTTCGGACCATTGATGCGTTTCGGGTCTTTGACCTCGTCTTCGTCATGACGCAAGGCGGTCCCGGTGACGCCACGCAAGTGATTCAATTCTACGGCTATAAGACTCTCTTTACCGAAGGACGCGTGGGCTATGGGACCACGATCTCTGTTACGGTCTTTGTCGCGATGGCGATTCTCTCCCTGTTCTACGTCCGTACTGTCGGGTCCAAACTCCTGCAACGGGAGCCGGCATGACAAATCGCCCGGCGTTGATTAGCGGGATTCTCCTGGCCGTGCTCGGCAGCCTGTGTCCTTTTCTCTGGTTTGCCCTGACTTCGTTCAAGTCACAAATCCAAGTGGAAGCGATCCCTCCAACCTGGTGGCCGGACGGCAGTCTCGTGTTTTATGCCTCGGCACTTGTCGAGCATCGATTGTTGCACTACGTCACGAACAGCCTGATCGTTGCCGGTGCTACCACCGTCGTTGCGCTGGTCGTCGCGACTCCGGCCGCCTATGCTTTGGCCCGGCTGCGGTTGCCGGGCAAAACGTGGATCCTGGGCGGGCTGCTCTGTGTCGCGATGTTTCCGCCTATCGTCATCGCGGGACCGGTCTGGCAAATCCTGGAACGTCTCGGTGGGCTGAATACCCATTGGGGACTGATCCTGCCCTACGTCTCACTGACCCTGCCCCTGGCCGTGTGGATTTTGACCACGTTCTTTCACGAACTGCCGGTCGAGTTGGAAGAAGCCGCACGCATCGACGGCTGCACAACGTGGCAGGCGTTGTACAAAATCATGCTCCCCCTCGCGGCACCCGGGCTGTTTACCGCGGCCATCCTCACGTTTATCTACGCGTGGAACGAATTTTTCTTCGCCTTGCTGATTCTCACGGATCCCGAACGCCAAACCCTGCCGGTCGGCATTGCCCTGTTTCAGGGCGAATTTATCATGCCGTGGGGAGAAATCGCAGCGGCCTCCGTGATCGCCACGCTGCCGTTGATCATCCTCGTGCTCCTGTTTCAACGCGGGATCATCAACGGCCTATCGGCCGGGGCGGTGAAGGGGTAAGGCATGGCCGGACTGGAACTGCAACACATCGAGAAAACGTTCGGTCGGAGTCGGGTTCTGCATGACGTGTCGTTCGAGGTCGGCGACGGCGAATTCATTGTGTTGCTGGGTCCGTCGGGATGCGGCAAATCCACGTTGCTGCGCATCATCGCCGGGCTTGAACCGCAGACCCGCGGCTCGGTGTTCTTTGGAGGACAATGCGTGGACGACCTTTCCCCTCCGGATCGCGACGTCGCCATGGTCTTTCAACACTATGCCCTCTACCCACACCTGACGGTCAGGGAAAACTTGGCCTTCGGGTTGAAAATGCGGCGGGACCCCAAACCCATGATCGAAGCACGTATCGCTGAAACTGCTGCGTTATTGGAAATTCACGACCTGCTTGACCGGAAACCCAGGGAACTCTCGGGCGGTCAACAGCAACGCGTTGCCATGGGGCGGGCCATTGTTCGGAAACCCAAATTGTTTCTTTTTGACGAACCACTGTCAAACTTGGATGCCCGCCTCCGGGCATCGATGCGGGTAGAATTGAAGAAATTGCACCAGCGCCTGGGCACCACCATGGTCTACGTGACGCATGATCAAGCCGAAGCCATGACGCTGGGGCACACCATTGTCGTTATGAATCACGGCAGGATTCAGCAGATCGGACGGCCCGAGCAGATTTATCATGAGCCCGCTAATCCCTTTGTCGCCGGGTTCATCGGCAACCCTCCGATGAATTTGTTCGAGGGTTCTTTTAGCCTCGACCAACGGCAACTCGAATTCCGCGTAGGAGACTTGACGTTGCGATTTCCGTTTCAGGCTCACGAACTCATCGGCGCAGACAATGGAATGGCGACCTTGGGGGTCCGTCCCGAAGACGTAACATTTGAACCTCAGGGGTCGGGACACGTTGCGATCACCGGAACCATCGACTTGATTGAAAACCTCGGCCATGATTCCATCATGCATATGATGGTCAAAGGACAGTCTCTGATGGCACGAACCTCATCCAGTCTTCGGCAACACGCGGGAGAGTCCATCACGATCCACGTGAAAAACTTTCACCTGTTCATCAACGAACGCCGGATTCCATTGCAGTCGCCATGAATCGCCGATCGCGTCTTCTCCACACCGCGGCATCCCTTTCGCTTATCTTCTCTCTGGGCTTCTCCCTTGAGTGCCTCGCCGACCCTCCATCAGGCATTCAACCGTTGGAGTCTCTCCCTCACGACCGCGCCCTGTTGACCGGCGAACCCATTCACACCCTTCTCACAGCCGCGGACCAGGAGCGGTTCCTCAATGAATTGGAAAAGCAGCCGCCGGATTGGAATCAGTTGCATGACCCGCCGGGTGAAGAACTCGGAACCAGGCTTTTCGATTTCAACCGGCAGCGGGATGCATTACGGGAGGAACATCCATTGATGCGTCAACGAGTGGCGTTTTGGTGGTCGGGTGTCCTGGGCGAGTACCGGGAAGCCCATCGAGGATTCTCCGTGGTCATGGGCCCCGAGTTCACTCAAACGACCTGGGGTCTTGTCCGGTTCAAGCCGCTACAATTGCCGCATGAAATGGTCGCCGTGCCTTCGGCAGACAGGCTTCCGACACTCCGGGACCGCAGGGTAGAGGGCGAACCGGTGGAAATCGGTATTCTCTTCACCGGCACGTTGATTCCCTGGGAATCCATCATCTATGCCTTTTCTCATGACGGCGAGAAACAGGGGCTGATCATGCCCGTGGTACAGGTCGACGGGGTCCGGTACTTTTTTCGGCCTCTTTCAGATTAGCGTGACGACAACGGGGCCGACGTTTCTCCCGGGACTACGGCTTCGAAAACCGAAGAATAATCGGCGTCTTGCCGGCCTTGCCGGACGGTCTCTTCCAGGATTCCGCGAATAGCGGCGAGGACCGGAGTTGCCACGTTCGCGTCTCGCGACGCGTTCAGACACAACTCGACGTCCTTCAAGAGATGCCTGGTCGAGAAGTTGGGTCGGGCGTAGTCGCGAGCCAACAAACGCGGCAATTTCTTCTCGAACATGGGCGCCATCAAGGCGCTTTGTCTCAGTACGTTCATGAACGTCTCGACTTCCACGCCCGATCGCTGCACCAAGCCCAAGCTCAAGGAAAAGGCCGTGATATGGGCCGCGATGAGTTGATTCAAGGCCAATTTCAAGGCAGCCGCCCGCCCGACCGCTCCCACGAGCAGGGGTTCTTCGCAAAAACATTTCAATAGCTCGTGCCATCGCTCCGCGTTTTCGGCCTTTCCTCCGACCATGACGAGCAGGCGGCCGGCTTTTGCCTCGGCAATACTTCCCAGGACCGGCGCCTCGAAATAGTCTCCGATGCCCGTTCGAATTTCCCGGCCGAACGCGATACTTTCAGATGGAGCAATCGTCCCCATCTGAATAATCATCCGATTCTGAAAGTCGGGTTTTCCCGAAGCGAATAAGGCCTCCCGTATGGCCGGCGCATCGGCCAACATGAGAATGGTGCATTTTGAAGCTTCGATCGCCTCTGCGGCTGACCGCGCCCTAAGGGCGCCCCGTTGTTGCAGAGCCGCGCACTTTTCTTCCGTCCGGTTGTACACCACGACGTCATGGCCGAGCGTCAACAACCGTTCGGCCATGGCTGTCCCCATTAAGCCTGTGCCTATCAATGAAACTTGCATCGCTCCCTCTCACCAAGGTTGATTGAAGGATTAGGTGTATCGCAGGTCTGCAAGGAAAGCAAACGAATGGGCCGGTCGTGACCGCGTCACTGCCGGTTGACCCCTGCTTTTCAAGTCGGTATCTTCGTCTCTGCCAACAGGGTAAAAAGAACCTCCGGCCGGGATCAATCCTCAGCCGTACTCAACAACGGACCGCGAATAAAGGACCCCATGGATATTTCAATCGGTTCAAATCAGCTTCGCAATACGAACGGTATTTTTATGGCGCAGGACCAGGACCTGATCAAGGTGGAACAGAAGGCTGAAGACGGGAGTATCCTCCTGAGCATGGCCCTCTATAATCCCGCCGGATCACAGGTTGCCAAGCTGGAACGCAACGAATGGGCGTCCAATGACCAGGACCGCTTCGAACTCCGGGCCGAGCCCGCATCGGTGACGGTGATTGATAATACGCTCAAAGGCGTGGTGTTCCTCGTCAAAAGGAACGAGGAAAACGGCGTCCAGGTCCCCCAGGCCAAGTTTTACTTGCCGGGCGGGACAGTGTCCGAAGTCACGGCCGAACATTGGCACGTCGGGAATAAGATGGAGTTGAAAGACGCGGACCTCGACTTACAGGGCGGCGCGATCGAGATTCAATAATTGTTGCCCATGAACGATCTGGCAGGCAAAAAGCTGGGGTTGCTTCTCTCAACCCCCCCTTCTCATCCCAACGCGGATGTGGTCGTCGGCTTGAGCCGCGAAGCCCTGCGTTCACA
>VXOF01000045.1 GCA_009840285.1 Nitrospira sp. SB0662_bin_26 | reverse complement strand
AAACCCCTTTGCCATTATAGGTCTCCCCGCGTTAAGGATTAAAACTACCCGCTTCGTCATACAATCCCAAGGCGCGGTAAAATCGGCCTCCGCCGGCGTAGATCTCGGCCATTTCAACCAACGCGGCCGCCCCCCGCACCTGCGTCGACTCGATTTGATCCAACATGGCCGTGGCTCTTTGCATGTTCCCCGACAAAGATTGCAAGGCGGCCAACCGAACGCGCAGGAATGCCGATTTCGGGTCAAATTTCAGCGCGGCTCGATACTCGGCAACGGCCTTGGGAACATCATTCGCGAGTTCCGCCAGATAGCCTTGCAAAAAATGATAGTACGCCGGAGACGGAAGAGGGACGGATTCGGGTCGGACGACGGTGTCGTGCCCGGATTCGGGCACCGCGGCGCAAGACACCACCAGCAGAGGAATAAGGAGGAACGTGACCAACACCCGTTCCTGCCATCTGCCGGGCCTCGACCGCACGCCGCCGGCACCTCCGGCACAACTTCTTTGGGTTCGTCCCGGACGTCTCATGAACCGTTTATCCATCCGAAGCCTTAGAGATGCTGGGTTTCAAGATTGCCGAATTTTGCATACTGCTCCAGGAACGTCAGTTGCCGGTCACCCGTCGGGCCATTGCGATGTTTCCGAATCAAAATATCGGCAATGTTTCTTTTGTCCTCCGTATCCGGATTATAAACCTCCTCGCGATAAATGAACATTACCACGTCCGCATCCTGTTCAATGGCCCCGGATTCACGCAGATCGGAGAGGACGGGCCGTTTATCCGTCCTGCTTTCCACGGCCCGGCTCAACTGGGAAAGCGCCACCACTGGGATATCCAATTCCTTGGCTAACGCTTTGAGCGATCGGCTGATGTCGGAAATTTCTTGCTGTCGCGATTCGGAATCACTGCGTCCCTGCATGAGTTGCAGATAATCGATGATCAACAGATCCAGGCCGTGTTCGGCCTTGAGGCGCCGGGCCTTGCCCCGCATTTGTTGGACCGTCATCCCTCCGGAATCATCAATGAAAATCTTGGCGCCGGCTAAACGATTTGCCGCATCAACCAGCTGACTCCACTCCGCATGACGATCGAGTTGCCCCGTCCTCAGGGCATGAGAATCCAGGCTCGCCTGGGAACTCAGCATCCGAAGCACCAGCTGGACTTTTGACATTTCCAGGCTGAAAATCCCCACAGTCAGATTCGCGCGAATCGCGGCATGTTCAGCCATACCCAGGGCCAGACTGGTTTTCCCCATGCTCGGGCGACCGGCAATGATAATGAGATCGGACGGCTGAAGCCCGGCCGTGATATTGTCAATGACGGAATAACCGGTCGGTACGCCCGTAATTTTTTCTTTTCGGTAATAGAGTCGATCGACAATCTCCATGCTTTCGATGACGGCTTGTTTCATGGATTCAAACGACCGGCCCAAACGACCCTGTGCCAGCCTGAAGATCTCCCGTTCCGCGTATTCCAGGAGGTCTTCCGACTCCCCAAGTCCGTCATAGCCTTTGGTCACGATTTCCGTGGCGGTGCGGATCAACCCGCGTAACAGGGATTTTTCCCGAACGATTTTACAGTGGTACCGGATATTCGACGCACTGGGCACCGCCTGCACCAATTCAGCCACGTACGCCGCACCGCCGACCTGTTCCAATTGACCTTTGGTTTTCAGCAATTCGGTCAAGGTGATCTGATCGACCACTTCATTGCGGTCAGCCAGTTCGATCATCCCCGCAAAAATGGTTCGATGCGCCCCACGATGAAAGTCTTCTTCGACGATGACCTCAAGCGCCTTGTTGAGCGCACTATTCTCCAGCAGAACGGCCCCGAGGACGGATTGCTCGGCATCGAGATTCTGCGGCGGCAACCGGAGATCGGAAACGTCAGACGTGGGCATGCGCACCGTTGAGGATCAGGGTAGGAAGGTCTTGGATACGAACGGTTCGTGAAGTCTTTGCCTGTTTGGCCAACACCCCGACTTCCCGGCTCGAGAGGCCGGACAGGCCCACCATCACGGCCCAGGATGCGCCGGAAGCCCGGAGGCGCGTGCGAATCTTGCGAAGTCGGGTGGAATCCCACCGGGGCACGGTTTCCTGATACACCACCAACCCGTGCGAACGAAGGAACCGGCTCACGTGGAACGCCTCTCCAAAATGAGAATGAGGAGCCGCCACCAACACGCTGGGCGTTTCCAGGGCCCATTTCTCTCCCTCCTTCCCTAACGCCATGAACAGGCGATCAAGGTCCAAGGCAAAGCCCGTAGAAGGGAGATCCTGTCCGAATTGTCCGATCAAATGGTCATAGCGCCCGCCTCCGCCCAGTTCACAGCCGACGTTGTCGGAAAAGACGTCGAACACGACCCCATCGTAGTAGTCGAAGCCGCGAAATTCTCCCAAGTCCAGGAGCAGGTGCTCTTTGACACCAGCCGCGTCGAGCAGCGCATAGAGCCGGCTCAACCGTTCAATGGGGGCCAGCAACCGCGCATTACGACCGGCGAGGGCTCGGCCCCATTGCAACACCTCTTCCCGCCCGTAACGCCCCGGGGCTTCGAGGATCGGCCGGGCCTGTTTGGATGAGACGCGTTCCGCTTTCAGGATTCGTTCGAGCTTCGGCAAGTCTTTATGCGCCGCGGCGAGTTCCGCTTGCTTGCGCCCCTGTTCCGAGAGTCCCGACTGCGCCAGCAACGCTTGGTAGAACCCGACGTGTCCGAGTGAAACTTTAAAATGGGACAGTCCCACGGCTTTCAAGGATTCGATGAGCAAGGTCAGAATTTCGGCATCCGTCGTCGCGTCGTCGACCCCGATCAGTTCGACACCCAACTGGAAGACTTCCCGTTCCCGTCCGGCGTGTTCGGGCTCATAGCGAAACACCGTGGACCGATAACTCAACCGCAGGGGCAGTTGTCGCCCGGCCATTCCCATGGCCACGATTTTCGCAATCTGCGCGGTCACGTCGGGGCGGAGCACCAAAATGCGTCCGGTCGTCCAATCGGCGACCTTGTAACATTTTTCGAGGATATCGGCCGGCAGGCCGGCGGAGAGGACATCCAGATATTCAAAGGTGGGGGGGATGATTTCGCGATAGCCCCATCGGGTGAACCCCTCGAACAAGGCCTGTTCCAACTGACGCACGCGCTCGGCCGCATCAGGCAACAGGGTCGTCATCCCGATCGGAATCAGGGAACGGGGCGTGGCCCCTGAAGTCACCGTGTGGCGCTCCGAGCGTGGGTGAAGGCGGCGAGCCATCGAACAAGAGCGGACCGTTACGAGACGCCTGACAGATCCACCAAGCGGGCCGAAACAATGTCCGTTTCGCCCTTGATGGTGTCCAACACGGGAAGAGGCGGCGGCTGGTCCAAACTCAGGATCAACAATGAATTGCCGCCTTTCTGCCCACGAGAACATTGCATCTGGGCAATATTAATGTCGTGTTCCCCGAGAATGCGTCCGACCGTGCCGATGACACCGGGACGGTCGATGTTCTGGATCAAAAGCATGTGGCCTTCGGGAACCACCTCGACCCCGTAGGCATTGGTTTCCACGACGCGGGGATCCTTCTTGTTATACAAGGTTCCGGCCGATTGATGCGTCTGCGCGCCGGCTTTCACGTGAAGACGAATCAAACTCGTATAGTCTCCGGCGTCGCTCCACTTCACTTCCTTGACCTCGATGCCACGTTGCTTTGCCAGGACGGGGGCATTCACGGCGTTCACCGTATCCTGTAAAATCGGCGTCAACAAACCCTTGAGGATCGCAACCGTCAGGGGCGCCAAAGAGAGCTCCGCCGCTTCTCCCCGATACTCCACCGTCACCTCTTCAATGCCTTCATCGATGAGTTGCGCCTGAAACAACCCCATCCGTTCGGCCAAGCCGAGATAGGGCTGGAGTTGAAGCAAGGCGTCAGGGGGAACCGACGGAACATTGACCGCACCACGAGCCACGCCCTTATTGAAATAGTCCACAAACTGCTCGGCAATCGAGATGGCGACGTTTTCCTGGGCTTCCTCGGTCGAGGCTCCGATATGAGGCGAGCAGATAAAATTGTCCAGAGTCAGCAAGGGATGATCCGGCTTCACGGGCTCTTCTTCGAACACGTCAAAGGCCGCGGCAGCGACCTTTTTGCTCTTGAGGGCTTCGTAAATATCCTGCTCATGGATGATACCGCCGCGGGCGCAATTGACGATCATGACGCCGTCTTTCATCTGTCGTATGGCCTGGGCGTTAATCAAAGACCGGGTCTCATTGGTCAACGGGGTATGCACCGAGATGAAATCGGCCCGCCTGAACAACTCGTCCAAAGCCACGGTCTGGATTCCCAACTCCCGCGCCCGCCCGGGAGACAGGTAAGGATCGTAGCCGATGACCTGCATGGCCAAGCCCTGTGCCAACTTGGTGACGTAAGTCCCAATCTGCCCCAACCCCACGAGGCCGAGAGTCTTGTTGTACAACTCCGTCCCCATGAATTTGGTCTTTTCCCACTTACCCGCCTTGGTCGACACGACGGCCTGGGGAATTTTCCGACTCATGGACACCAGCATGGCGACCGTGTGCTCCGCCGTGGTAATCGTATTCCCGCCGGGCGTGTTCATCACGACGATGCCCCGGCGGGTGGCGGCTTCACAATCCACGTTATCGAGCCCCGTCCCGGCACGCCCGATAATCTTGAGTTGGCTGCCGGCGTCGATCACCTCGGCCGTCACTTTCGTGCCGGATCGAACGACAATGCCGTCATACGCTTTGATCTCTTCCAGAAGCTGCTCTTTGGGTAACTTGGTTTTTACGTCGACGTGAAACCCGCCCTGTTCGAGAACCGCCACTCCTCGTGGCGACAAACTGTCACTGACCAAAATGTTCATGGAATCGTCCCTACGCTTTCCGTTTTTCAAATTCCGTCATATAGTCGATTAAGGCATCCACGCCGGACTCGGGCATGGCATTATAGATACTGGCACGCATACCTCCCACCGACCGATGCCCCTGCAACGTCGTCAAACCGGCCTGAGCTGCTCCCGCAAGAAACTCGCCATCCAATTCCGGATCGGCCAGGACGAACGGCACGTTCATCCATGACCGGCATGATGGATCCACCGGGTTCCGATAAAAGTCGGAACCGTCGATCGCGGCGTACAGCCTCTTGGCCTTCCGTTCGTTGCGTTCGGCCATGACCGGAAGCCCCCCTTGCTCTTTCACCCATTTGAAAACCAGGCCGGCGATATACAGGTTGTAGGTTGGCGGCGTATTCAACATGGAATCGGCTTTGGCCTGTTGCGCGTAATCCCACACGCCGGGGGTCATCAAAAGAACGTTGCCGATCAAATCCTCCCGCACGATCACCAACGTGACGCCGGCCGGCCCGATGTTTTTTTGGGCGCCGGCATAGATCAACCCAAACCGGCTGACGTCGACGGGACGGGACAAAATGGTCGAAGACATATCACCGACGAGCGGAACATCACCGGTCTCGGGAATCCAGTGAAATTCAACGCCCTCAATGGTTTCATTAGGCGTGTAATGGACGTACGCCGCATCGGTATTCAACGCCCAATGGTCAAACGGGGGGATGGTCGTAAATTTCTCGCCTTCGGACGAAGCCGCGACGTTCACTTCACAATATTTCTTGGCCTCGCCGATGGCTTTTTTGCCCCAGGACCCGGTCAGAATGTAATCCGCCTTGTTTTTCCCGCGCAACAGATTCATGGGAATGGCGGCAAATTGCCCGGTGGCGCCTCCTTGCAGAAAGAGCACCTTGTACGTCTCGGGCACGCCCAATAAGTCACGGACGTCCCGTTCGGCCTCGGCATGGACCGAAACAAACTCTTTCCCACGGTGGCTCATCTCCATAATGGAGGCCCCCGCCCCGTGCCAATCCGTCAATTCGGCCTGGGCTCGTTGCAAGACGGCCTCAGGCAACGTGGCCGGGCCGGCACTGAAGTTATACACTCGCGACATGAAAAACTCCCGGATGAGAAAACGTGAATGGACTCACCGAATGATCATGGATGTCAACTGCTCTTAGAGTAGTGGACCTGAAGATTGGCAGATCAGTTGTGAAGATGAAGATCGAAAATTGGTACGCTATCATATGGTCTATGGGGGGTCAAGAATCACGAGGGCGGAGTCGTGACATCGCCAGTGTTGCCCGGACGGCGACGTGTGGGACCGCGACGACCGGGGGCTTCGAAGCAACGGGATCTTTTTGAACGCAGGCACGTTCCTCCCTTGTCACGACATCGTCGGATTGCATACAATGGGACTCATCTTGCCAACCTGAGGAGCCGGAAACACGGACATGAGCGGAGTACGATTCGAACGTCGCGGTGAAGGAGACTATTACAAAGTCATCCTGCACATCGGAAGCACGTACGTGCCGATCAGCGACGAGGACGTGGAAGCCTTAAAGAAGGAAAGCATGTTGTCAGGCGCGTTTCTGGAATTTTTCATGGACCGGATCGGTTATTCCTCCTACCTGAAAGATCAACTCAAAGCAGAATTGGGAAAAATAGGGCATTCGTCCGAACAGCTTGCCATGCTCCGGCAATCCATTCAGGAACTCTGACCCTGCAGCCAAGCAGGCAGGTGGCCGTGACAACGACCTCTACCTCCCCTACGCCCCTCCTTACAAAGGAGGGGAAGAACGAGGTGCCCTAAGCCCGGCCCTGTCAATCATGATACCCGCCCACGATTTTATCGATAAAATTCAGGATGGCGGTTTTCTTGGCAGGATCTTTTTCCAATTGCAGGGCTTGCTGATAATGATCCCCCGCGATCTCGGGTTTGCGTTTGAGGTCATAGACTCGCCCCACGCCGAACGTCGCCCTCGCGTCGTTGGGATTGGCCTTGATCGCCACGCTGAAACTATCGAGCGCCGAATCCACCTGGCCCTTGTCCATTAGAATCCACCCGACTTCCGTGGCCGCCGGTCCGAAGTCCGGCTTGATGCGCAAGGCTTCCTGATACTCCCGCATGGCCAGGTCGCGCCGGCCTTTTTGTTCATAGACCCCGGCCAGCGCATAGTGCACCTCAAAGTCTTCAGGATTGAGTTGCACCGCGGTTTTATATTCGCGAATGGCCGCGTCGATCTTTCCCTGTTCGGCCAACGCGCAGGCCAAATTTACGTAACCCAAGGCATCCCCGGGCGCAAGCTTGATCAGTTCCCGGTACTGGGGAATGGCCATTTCCAACTGGCCGTGTTCCTGATACGCCGCGCCCAGGTTCAACCGGGCGGCCGCGTAGGCCGGATCCATTTTGACGGCTTGGCGATAGGCCTTGATGGCTTTATCCGTTTGGGACATCCGTTGATAAATCTGAGCCAGAAAAAAATGGGGAAAGGGCGAGTCCGGGGCCAATTCGATTGCCTTGTGGTAACTGGTGATCGATTGCTCCGATTGACCGGATTGTGCCAGAAACATCCCATGCATCAGATGCACAAAGCCTTCTTCCGGATACGTCTTGCTCAGGCGATCAACCCATTCGCGGACGTTCGCAATATCCGCCTCCTCCTGTAACGACTTCGCATACATCTTCCACGCCAGAGCAAACTCACCCTTCAACAGATACACGATGTTCAAGGCAAAGAACGCCCGGGGCCCGGCGGTCTCACCCTGCGACCAGCGCGTCGCGGCTTCGATCACCGCGTCCCAATCCCCTCTGACAATGGCGTGTTCGATCGTCTGTTCTTCGCTCATGCGGTACCCGCGTAGTCTCTCGTCTCTCAAAAGCGTGCCGCCCGGCTCACCGCGTCAGCGTGTCCTCGACGTCGGGTGGAGTGGCCGTAATTACTGCACCCAGATGAGGATACTGTTTCATGATCTGCTGTTTCATTTCCCAGGCCACCGTGCGGTAAGACCAATGGCCTTTGACCCCCGACCGGAGCTGACACATGTAGTCCGCCTGGGCATAGTCCATTTTAAAGACGCACCGGACCCTGAACCCGAAGGGAATCGCGTAAATCGAGGCCTCCTGATCCATGCCTCTCAACCGTTCGATATCCTGTTGAACCGCGTCCATGGCCATTTGATATTCCCGATCCAGGTTGGCCTCATACAACGGGGCAGGGATCTCATAGCCGTGCACGGTGGTAAAGTTCTGTTGGATCTGCTGGCACCGTCGATGCCGGTGGAGGTCCCGCCACCCGCCGATGTCCATCAATACGTCGAAGATGAGAGGGTACCCGCATCGAAACTCCTTGATCAATTCGTCATAGGGCCCGCGATGGCGTAAGGCCACTTCGAGGGTTTCCTGCTTTTCCTTCTCCGGCCATTCCCGCACCAATTCCAGAATGCGGCGATACGGCGCCTGGCTGACGCGATACAACACGCTCGTGACCAGTTCGTCCATCAGCGAATGCGGCTCAATGAGATCGACCGGCACCGTTTGATCGGTCCAGGCCGACGGCTCATCCAAGCCCGCCTTGCGAAAAATCTTCTTGGCGTGTCTGGACAAATCCCGATAGACCTCCGTTTGGTACTCGTTGGCCTTGGCGTGACGGGCCAGCGTCGGGGCCAGCGGTTCCGCGGGTTTGTCGCTTTCTCCATCCAATTCCCCCCACACATTGGAAGGAGGTTTCGCACAGGCCTCCTGCAATTCCTCGCCAAGAGCCTGGAGTTCGGGCAGTTGCGTCGACAAAAAGCGGGTGATTTGTTTTTCCAGCGTCCGGATACTGACGACCTCCCCGACGTTCGTCGTGGAGGCCAGGGGCAGCAGGTACCGGGTGATATCGTACACGCGCGCAGCCAACGTTCGGCCATAATTCGCCTCGCTCATGCCATCGGGTCTGGGATAGCGTTGCTGCAAATGTTCCAGCAGCGGATCATGGAACGTGCGATAGAGATTGAACAGGCTGCCGAGAATTCCGCGATAGAACGCCTCGGGCTCGGAATCCCGGATGGTGGACGGCACGTAACAGCCGGACACGGCAAAGTTCTGATACCGGCTGGACTTGGCCTGTCCATCCCACAGCGGTTCATCTTCCAGACGAATGGCCGCCAGTTCGGAAATGCCTTCCAGGCACACGGTCACGTGCCCCAGGTCGGCGATCGAGGCATGCCCGTAGGCAAAATAGAACTGTTCCCAAAATTTCTCGGACGAGTGCCCGTGGACCCACCGCAAGCTGTCTTCAATGGAATCCGGGGAACGGCTGTACCGGGCCAGGGCATAGGCCGCTTTCTCGGGCGGCATCGGCGCAAGGACGATCACCCGGCGTGTGTTTTTTTCTTCGTCGGTCACGTTCTTCTTTGGCTCGAAAGGACAGACACCGCCCCTACATATTCAACCCGTGGCGAACGACTCACTATAGTCAGGCAACCGATCCAATCTCAAGTCGGCATGCCGTCATCACGTCTTCACGACACTGTCACAAAAGTCCCTTGAAACACGAGGCCCGGCTGGCTACACTCCGCCCCCAACAAGAAAATTCCTCGGGAAAAGTCGGGCCGGCACAGAGGCCCGTCCCAACGAAGGGCGCATCGGAAAAATCAAAAGAGCACGGGCATGATCACGCACGACCGACAATCCATGCACGGCCAATGGTCCTCCCGTTTGACCTTTGTCATGGCGGCAACCGGCGCCGCCGTTGGACTCGGCAATATCTGGAAATTTCCCTATCTCACGGGTGTCCACGGCGGAAGCGCATTCGTGCTGGCGTACATGCTCTGCGTGGCCTTCCTGGGCATTCCCATGATGATGGCCGAGGTCATGCTGGGCCGGCGCGGCAGGCAGACGCCGGTCAATACCATGCGGACGCTGGCGGAGGAAACCAACGCCGGCCAGGGCTGGCAACTCATCGGGTGGTCCGGCACCCTGGCCGGCATCCTGATCCTGTCGTATTACAGCGTCATCGGCGGATGGACCATCGGGTACATTGTCCACGCGGCCGCCGGCGATTTCTCGGGCCTCAGCGGAGACGGGGCCTCGAGCCTCTTCGGAGACTTCGTCGGCAGCCCGTTGATTCAGGTGGGCTGGCACACGACCTTCATGTTCATCACCATGTTCATCGTGGCCCGGGGGGTGCAGAGCGGATTGGAGAAAGCCGTCACCTATCTGATGCCAGCCCTCCTGGTGCTCCTGCTCGTACTCGTGGGCTACGCCATGACCACCGGCTACTTCATGAAAGGTCTCGCCTTCCTGTTCACGCCCGACTTCACCCATTTTTCGAGGAGCAGCATGCTCACGGCCATGGGCCAGGCGTTTTTCAGTATGAGCCTGGGCATGGGTACCATCATGGTCTACGGCTCGTATCTCCCCAAGAACGTCTCCATCACCGGCACCTCCGTGGCCGTCGCCCTCTCCGACACCATGGTGGCTCTTATCGCGGGAATGGCGATCTTTCCCATTGTCTTCGCGAACGCCCTCACGCCCGGAGCCGGACCCAGTCTCATTTTCGAAACCATTCCCGTGGCCTTCGGCCACATGGCCGGGGGAACGCTGTTCGGAACGCTCTTTTTCATCCTGCTCCTCATCGCGGCCTGGACCTCATCCATTTCATTGATCGAACCGGCGGTGACCATGATGATCGAAAAGTTCAACATGACGCGCCGCGCGGCCGCCGTCTGGACCGGGCTGGTCACGTGGCTTCTGGGACTCGGTACGGCCTTTTCGTTCAACGTCTGGGCGGACGTCAAGGTGTTGGGACTGACCTTTTTCGAGCAGATCGACTTCCTCACGTCGAATCTCATGCTGCCGATCGGCGCGATCGGCATGGCCGTCTTCGCCGGGTGGGTGATGGCCAAACACGTGAGCCGGGAGGAACTCGCCATGAAGAGCCCGGTCAACTATTTCATCTGGCACGCCTTGATCCGTTTCATCGCCCCGATCGCGGTGACGATTGTCCTCCTACACGCCGTCCACGTGTTCTGATGCCGCGGGCGTCGCCCGGCAGTCATTGGTTCGTCGCGTTCCGGACGCAATAGTCCAGCAATGCTCGGACTTCCCGGGCCTGAAGGGTCACAAGAGCGGGATATGGATCGGAAGAACCGGCATCGGCATTCCTAATGCAGACATCGATGAACGTGAAGGGATCCCACGCGCCTGGTGAAACGAGCGTGTCGAAGACCTGCTTCGCGGAAGGGGGCAACCGGCTGTCCCACTCGCCCAATCGGACAAAGACGGGGTGAGTCCCGACCCGGCGAAACCAGTATTTGGCGTTTCCCGCGTCGGGCTCCAGGCGATGGACAATGCCGTGCCAATAGCTGCCTTCCACCGTCTCCAACTCCTGGGCCACCTCATGCGCTTCATCCCACGCCTCGACAACGAGCAACAGCCCTGCTCTGACGGCTTGCGCCATGAGCCGGTCGGACACGCTGGTTCCCAACAAGTCTTCGAGGGAAATCGTCTGGAGGTCCGTGATCAATGAACGGGGATGGGTTGACTGGCGACGCACGAGCGGAAGCTCCGCCAGTGACGGTTCGAGACCGGCATAAATTTCGAACCCTTTACCGGAAGATGAAAACGGATTCACGAGACGATCTGTCATGGGAAGCCCGATCTTGCCTTGCTTGCAACGACTGGTAGCTTCCCCTACTGTATCGTCTTATGTCAAAAACGCGTGTGTGGTTCTATTGTTTGCTCGCGGGTACGGGGTATTCGCTTTCCGTTTCCAATCTGATTGACGGGATTCCCTGGGGTCTGTTCGCCTGGGTGGCCCTCCTGCCACTGCACCGGGTGCTGATCGGCGTCACCCCGAGCCGAGCCTTACGGCGTGGCTGGCTGGCCGGCTTTCTGGCGTTTACCGGCACGATGTATTGGGTGGTGACCGCCATGCATCTGTACGGCAAAGTCCCCCTTTCCATCAGCATCGTGCTCATGCTGGTCCTGGCGGGGTACCTGGGGCTGTACGTCGGCTTGTATGCCTGGGGCTTTGTCCGGCTTGAACGACAATGGCCCGCCGCAACCTGGATCGCAGCCCCCTGCTTGTGGGTCTCCTTGGAGTACGTGCGCACCCACGCGTTCAGCGGATTGCCCTGGGGCCTGCTGGGCTACTCCCAATTTCAATGGCTGCCGCTCATCCAGATCGCCAACGTCACCGCCGTCTACGGTGTGTCGTTTCTCATCGTGCTGGTGAACGTCTCGCTGTTCCTCCTGTTCCGTCGGCTGTTCACCGATACCCCGCGAAAGATCCCCTGGATTCCATTGGCCTCGACCGCAGCAGCCTTACTCGGGGCATGGCTCTATGGGCTGGGGCAACTGCACCTTCCACCTTCGGACAGCCTCACCGTCGGGATCGTGCAAGCCAATATCGACCAAGCGCACAAATGGGACCAAGCCTATCGCGAAGAAACTTTGGACCGATACCGCCGGCTCACGGAAACCGTCAGTCCCGGGTCCGATCTGATCCTGTGGCCCGAAGCCGCCACGCCTTTTATGTTCGAACAGGAGCCGGACTATCGATCGCTGGTGACCGGGATGACGAAAAACGCCGAAGTGCCGCTCGTGTTCGGAAGTCCGGCCCTCCGGCGTCAAAGCGACGGCACCCCGTACCTGTTGAACAGCGCGTATCTTCTGGACCCCTCCGGGGAAATCTCCGGCCGGTACGACAAGCAACACCTCGTTCCCTTCGGCGAATACATTCCGCTGCAACGGATACTCTTTTTCCTGGATAAATTGGTCGTCGGCATCGGCGATTTTCAGCCGGGTCCGGGGCCGACCCTGCTGGACTTTGAACGGGGACCGGACGGGCGACAGACCCGGTTTGGGGTCGCGATCTGCTTCGAAGTCATTTTTCCGGATCTTGTCCGGCGACTCGCTCGTGAAGGTGCGAATTTCCTGGTGACGATCACCAATGACGCCTGGTTCGGAAAAACCGTGGCCCCGCATCAACATTTCGGCATGGTCGTCTTCCGCGCCGTGGAAAACCGCATGGCGTTCGCCCGCGCCGCCAATACCGGCGTGTCGGGCTTGATCGATCCGACCGGACGCATTCTGACGGCGACGCCCATTTTTGCCGAACACGCCGTTATCGGCTCGATCTCCCTGAGCGCGCCCTCGACGGTTTATACGCGATTTGGCGATGTGTTTGCGTGGGCCTGTGTTATAATGGCCTTGTTTTTGTTATCGTTTGCCCGTTTCATCGACGGACCATCCGCGGTTGACACCCGCTTTTCAACGCGACGCAAAGGAGCCAGGCATGCTTGAGGACATTCGAACCCGTCTGCAAACCACCGGCAACCATGTCAAAGATTTACGGAGGCGTCTTTGACCTGCCTCGACTACAACACGAACTCGAGGAACTCGAACAGGAAAGCGCCCAACCCGATTTCTGGAAAAATGCACACATCGCGACAAAGGTGGGACGGCGCAAAGCTACGATTGAACGGGACATCGCTCGCGTCGCCGACTTCGAGCAAAGGCAGGCTGACCTGGAAGCCACGCTTGAACTGATCGGGGCAGAGGATGACGCCGAACTCCACGCCGAATTGACCCAGGGCATCGAGACGCTGGAAACGCTCCTGGAGCACCTGCGCACGGAGCAGTTGCTGGCCGGCGAGCATGACGGACGATCCGCCATTCTGGGGATCAACCCCGGAGCGGGCGGCACGGAATCGCAGGATTGGGCCCAGATGCTGATGCGGATGTTCGTGCGATGGGCCGAGAACAAAGATTTCAAGGTCGGCAGCATCGACATCCAACCCGGTGACGAAGCCGGCATCAAGAGCGCCACGCTGAGTATCGAGGGCCCGTATGCCTACGGCTACCTGAAATCGGAAGCCGGGGTGCATCGGTTGGTGCGGATTTCTCCATTCGACGCCAACAAACGCCGCCATACGTCGTTTGTCGCCGTGTCGGTCTATCCCGAACTGGATGACGACGTCGAAGTCGAGATCGACGACAAAGATCTGAAGATCGATACGTTTCGCGCCGGCGGGGCGGGCGGGCAAAACGTCAATAAAGTCGAAACCGCTATTCGCATGACGCACATCCCCAGCGGGATCGTCGTGCAATGTCAGAACGAGCGCTCGCAATTGCAAAACCGCATGGGCGCCATGCGCGTCCTGAAAGCGAAGTTGTACGAACTGGAACAGCGGAAAAAGGAGTCCGAGTTTCAAACCATCGTCGGCGAAAAAAAAGACATCGCCTGGGGCAGCCAGATCCGGTCGTACGTGTTCCAACCGTATCAAATGGTCAAGGACCACAGGACGAATCACGAGTCCGGAAACATCGCGTCGGTCATGGACGGAGACCTCGACTCCTTCATCGAAGCCTATCTGAAGCAAGCCGCCGCGGGGTCATCATAAGGGACGCATGTGCATCTTTTCTCTCCCCTTGCCCCTCCTTACAAAGGAGGGGAAGTTGGAAATTTCGACAAATGAGCGCACACATTCAGGAACGACCTGATGGATGAATCGAACGAACAGCGCGCACAGCGCATTCAAAAACTCGACGTGCTCAAGGGCATGGGGGTGCAACCCTACGGCACCCGCTTCGAGACGACGCACCGGGTCGAACGCATCCTGGCGGCGCACGAAGCCATGGCCAAAGACGAACTCGAGCAGCAGGCCGTCGACTGCCGCATCGCGGGACGCATCGTGGCGCTTCGCCGCTTCGGCAAGGCCGCGTTCGCCTCGCTCCAGGACGGCGCGCACCGGCTCCAGGTCTATTTGAAAAAAGACGTGCTGGGCGACGACGCGTTTCGCCTGTCCCAGGAATTGGACCTGGGCGACTGGATTGGAGTGGACGGCCGGCTGTTCCGCACGAAGACCGACGAGTTGACCGTTGAAGTGCGCACGCTGACGTTTCTCTCGAAAGGGCTGAGGCCCCTGCCTGAAAAATGGCACGGCTTGACGGACATCGAGACCCGGTACCGGCAACGCTACGTGGACCTGATCGCCAACCCGAACGTCCATGCCGTGTTTGAAACGCGCAGCAGGATCATGGCCGGCATCCGCGCCTACCTCACCGAACACGGGTTCCTCGAAGTGGAAACGCCGATGATGCAACCCATACCCGGAGGCGCCACGGCCCGTCCGTTCGTGACGCACCACAACGCGCTCAACGCGGACCTCTACCTGCGCGTCGCGCCGGAACTCTATCTCAAACGGTTGATTGTCGGCGGATTCCCGCGCGTGTTTGAAATCAATCGGAATTTTCGCAATGAAGGCATCTCGACCATCCATAATCCGGAATTCACCATGTTGGAGTTTTACCAGGCCTATGCCGACTACCGGGATCTCATGGCGTTGACCGAGGACCTGTTCGGCACGCTCGCGAGGGACGTCCTCGGCGCCGACACGCTGGAGTATCAGGGTGACGTGATCGACCTGACTCCCCCGTGGCGCCGGCTGTCCTATTTCGAAGCCATCGTCGAGTGCAATGCCCTTGACCGGAACGTGCTCGAAGATCAGAACACGGCAACGGCGGCGGCCCGGAAACTCGGGTTGGACGTGCCGAAAGACGCCACATTGGTTGGAATCCTGAACCTGATTTTTGAGGAAACCGTGGAACACCGGCTCACGCAACCCACGTTCATTACGGACTACCCCACGGAGATCTCGCCGCTCTCGCGCCGGAAGGATACGGACCCGCGTCTCACCGATCGTTTCGAATTGTTTATCGCCGGACGCGAACTGGCGAACGGGTTTTCCGAGTTGAACGACCCGCTCGACCAACGCCAACGCTTCGAGGCCCAGGTCGCCCAACGGGAAGCCGGCGACGATGAAGCGCACTACTTCGATGAAGATTTCCTGCGCGCCCTGGAATACGGGATGCCTCCGACCGCGGGAGAAGGCATCGGCATCGACCGGCTGGTCATGTTGTTCACGAACCAGGCCTCGATCCGCGACGTGATTTTCTTTCCTCAACTTCGACCGGAGAAACCGTTGTGACCTTGCCGTATGAAATCTTCGTGGGACTCCGGTATCTCCGGGCCAAACGTCGAACCCGGACCATTTCGCTCAACACCTTCATTTCGATCACCGGCATTACGCTGGGCGTCGCCGCGCTCATCGGGACCCTCGGGATCATGACGGGTTTCAAGGAGGACATGCAGGCGAAGATCCTGGGGACGACCTCGCACGTCGTGGTCCAGCCGCGGGGGAAGCAAACCATGGCGGGCTATGCGGAGGTGATGCGGCAGGTGGAGGAAATACCGGGAGTGGTGGCGGCCACGCCCTATATTTACCAACAAGTGCTGCTCACGTCGAAAACCGGCGTGCGCGGGATCGTCCTGCGCGGCATTGATCCGGATAAAGAGCCCGAGGTCACGGAAATTACCAAGAACGTGAAATCCGGCACCGTACAGGATCTGGCCGTTCCCGCCGCCTCCGCCCAGACCGGCCCGAAACCCGGCATCATCCTCGGCAAGGAATTGGCCAGGCGTCTTGGGGTCGTCATCGGCTCCCGGATCAACGTCGTCTCGCCCGTGGGCCCCATCAGCGCGTTGGGGATGACGCCGAAAATTCGCCCGTTTCGGGTCGTCGGCCTGTTCGAGTCGGGCATGTACGAATACGACGCCTCACTGGCCTACATCTCCCTGGAGGAGGCCCAGCGATTTTTCAGCATGGGCAGGACCGCCACGGGTATTGAAGTCAAAGTGGAAGACGTGTTTACCGCCGACGCCGTGGCCGAACGGATCGACGACCGGCTCGGAACCGGATACATGGCGAGAGACTGGATGCTCCTGAACCGCAACCTGTTCTCGGCCTTGCGCCTCGAAAAAACCATGATGTTTCTGTTGCTGGTCCTGATCACGCTTGTCGCCTCTTTCAACATCGTGGGCACGCTCACCATGATCGTCAACGAGAAGCAACGCGAGATCGCGATCCTGAAAGCCATGGGCGCCACACCCCAAGCCATCATGCGCATCTTCATGTTGAACGGCGTGGTCATCGGCCTCACCGGCACGGCGATCGGCATCCCCCTGGGGTACACCTTTCTCTACCTCATCGAAAATTATTTTACCTTCGATCAGACCGTGTATTTCCTGTCGAGCATTCCGGTCCACGTGAAGGCCCTGGACGTGTTCCTGGTTGCGTTTTCCGCCATTCTGATCAGCTTTGCCGCCACGCTGTATCCTTCGTGGCAGGCCGCCAAGCTGGCGCCGGTCAGCGCCCTTCGATACGAGTAATGCCCATGAACACGTCTCCCGATCCAGCATCGCCGTTTCTGCAAGTGACCGATCTGTCCAAGTCGTTCGTCCTGGGCAATCAAACCGTCGACGTCCTGAAAGGCGTCAATCTCGAAGTCCGGCAAGGCGAGCTTCTGGCCATGCTTGGGGCGTCGGGAGCGGGGAAAAGCACCCTGCTCCATATTCTGGGAACCCTGGATCGACCGACGCGAGGCACCGTGAGCTATGAATCCCAGGATATCTTCCGATTGTCGGAACAAGAGCTTGCCCGGTTTCGCAACCGGCGCATCGGGTTCGTGTTTCAATTTCATCACCTCCTGCCCGAATTTACGGCCCTGGAAAACACCTACCTTCCCAGCCTCATGCAAAAACGGCCGAAGGCACAGTGTGTCGAAAAAGCGAGCGCACTGCTGTCGCAAGTCGGCCTGGAACACCGCTTGCATCACAAACCCGGTGAACTCTCCGGCGGCGAACAACAACGGGTGGCCGTGGCACGCGCGCTCATTCATGATCCCGATCTGGTCCTGGCGGACGAACCCACGGGAAATCTGGACACACACACCGGCGAAACCCTGTTCGCCCTGCTGAGAGAACTGAATCAGAAACGCCGGACCGCATTCGTGATCGTCACCCATAACGAACGCCTCGCGCGGCAAGCCGATCGCGCGATCCACATGGTGGACGGACGGATCGTGAACGGCAGCGGCGAATAAAGCAGGCACGCCTGACGCGAGCACGTGGCAGCTTGTCACGCATGACCTGTTCGACTATCCTACGGGCGTCACATGCACCGGGTCGCCTCAGAGAGGGGCGAAACCGGGGAAAAAGGAGACGACACCCATGCGAAGCAATCGACAGTGGATACCCACAATCACGCTGGCCTTGCTCCTGGCGCTTCCGGTCATGTCGGCCCAGGTCAATACGGCGTTCGCCCACGAGGGGCACCAGTTCTATGTCGGAGTACAGGTCCCGGTGGAACGGGTCAATACCTCCTACGACAAGACCGTCGACAATACCAACGCAAGCAACCCGCGAAGCGGCCAGGTGTTTCACGACAATGATTCCGACGATACCTTCGCGTACGGGATCGGTTTCCTGGTCGGTCACCGGATCCCGCTGCTCACCAAGGAGGACGGATATTACGTGAGCGCCGAGGTGGACATCGCGTTTCACGGCGGCCAGGCAAAGGGACAGCTTCCGGGAAAGGGAGAGTCCCCCGGACGCAATCAGCCCGGCGAAAGCTGGCCGGACCGATGGTCCTTTCAAAAAAACAGGAGTTACGGCTTCACGATCAAGCTGGGCGGCAGTCCCGGCGTGCTGCGGTCATGGGACACGAGCGTCTACGTCCTCGGAGGCATCCGCCTCATCCAAGCGCAGTTTCAGAATCACTATCGAGGTTGCCTGTCAGACATGAACTGTACCTCGACCACCCAACCCGAGTTTGTTTCGGGAACGAACAGCCGGAACCTGGATTATACGGCCTGGACGTACGGCGCCGGCGTCGAAAAGATGCTGAGCGAACATCTCGGGCTCCGCATCGAAGCGCGCTACACCCAGTACAACAGCAAACGTTGGGTCGAATTGTTCGACACGGTGGGAGTCAGGGTCCCGACGCAGATCGACGCGGATGACGTCGGCATGCTGATGAGCCTGGCGTGGTATTTCTGAAGTCCCGGTCCAGTCCACTCGACCGTCAGACTTATTGAGGGGCCGCCGTGATTCTGTCTTTGATCACGTCGAACGTGGCTTTGGGCACCACTCGTTTGGAGACCAGTTCTCCGCGAAGCCGATAGGGCCGATTCAACACGACCTTGTCGGCCTCTGCCTTGGTGAGCCCTAAAAACAACTCCAGGTCATCCGCTGAGGCCGTATTGATATTGACGGGTGTCACCGTCTCATTTAAGGGTACGGCGACCGGAGGTGGGGCCGGCTTGGACGTAGACGTCCTGGATGCCAGAGGCGGACTCTCCGTGCCGGTCTTTTTGGAGGCCCTGGAAGCCTGTGCCGCGCTTCGCGCCACGGCTGCACGGGCTTCTTTAAGATCTTTTTCATAGCGGCGCGCTGCATCACGCAACGTGCGGTTCTGGCTTTTCAACTGCTGATGGACATGCTGAATTTCCTGCAGTTTGCTCACCATGGTTGCACGATCTCTCTGCAACTGCGCCTCACGATTTGCGAGCACGTCCCGTTCACTTCTTTGGCCGTCCTTGATCTGCTGAATTTCAGCGCTCAACATTTCCAGATCAAAAGCCGCCTGCTCATGCTCGGATCGTAATTTGTCATTTTCCCGCTCAAGCTCCTCATACTGCATCCGTCTTTTTTTCAGTTCCGTTTTAGTAACTTCCAGGGCCGTCACGGTTGCTTCATATTTGCCCTTGGGGACAACACAGCCTCCCAAGAACAGACCGGCAAGACAGAGAAGGCTCACTCCCCGCATGCCGTTTCGCCGTGCCCTTCCGGGGACCTCATCAGTCCTTCTCAGTATCAAAAACGGCTTTTTGTCGGGAAGACTGCCTGATTGGCTTCGGCCTTGAGACATGGCATTTACTATGAAACCCTTGGTATGTTTTGTCAACAATTCACGCGATGAGTCTTCGAGCGTCATCAACGCATTCTTTTCCACGGACCCACGCATGGACTGCCGCCGTCACTCATGGAACAATTCGGACCTGGTTTAGCCGTTCTGCTCGGCCTTGTGGAGGGACTCACCGAGTATCTCCCCGTCTCGTCGACCGGTCATCTCATTCTTGCCGGGCACGGGTTGGGATTCACGGGTCACGTGGCAATCAGCGTCGAAATCTGCATCCAGTTGGGGGCCGTGTTGGCCGTCGTGGCCTACGAACGCACGAAACTCCGTTCCTTGCTGAGGCATGCAAACCAGGAACGGCGCGACTTGCGTCACAACCTCGAAACCTCCACCGTTTCCTTGATGGATTTGCTCAGAACTTCGGCCGGCACTCACACGCATCTCTGGTTTCTCATCGGCCTGGGCGCGGCGTTTCTGCCGGCGGCGTTGGTGGGCTTACTGGCTCATGAGTGGATCGAGGAGCACCTGTTCTCCCCTCAAACCGTAGCTCTAAGCCTCATCACCGGCGGAATTGTGATCCTCATCGTGGAAACCTGGCCCAAACCGGTTCGTTGTACGGTATTGGAAGACATCGGCCTGTCGCGGGCCGTGGGAGTCGGGCTCGCCCAGTGCATGGCGCTGATCCCGGGCATGTCCCGCTCGGGCTCGACGATAGTGGGAGGACTGCTCCTGGGATTGGAGCGAAGAGTCGCCACGGAATTTTCCTTCTTCCTGGCGCTACCGACCATGCTCGCCGCCACCGGCTACAAATTCGTTCAATCGTACCACCTCTTCAACGTCCAGGATCTCCTGGCGCTGGGCATCGGCCTGGCGGTGTCCTTTCTGGTGGCCTGGGCCGTGATCGCGGCGTTTCTCACCTACGTCAAACGGCATACGCTCAAGGTGTTCGGCTATTACCGCATGGCTCTCGGGATGATCATTCTCCTCGTGGTTTAGGAGCAATAATATCCGGGGCGGCGGTCTCTCAATAACTCATTGTAGGGATTAATGGACTTGTTGCGGGCATCGTCGACATCGATTTCGACGACCGTGAGTTCGGGCGTATCGGCGGAAGCCCGGGAAAGAATGCGGCCCGTCGGTGAAACGACTTCACTTTTTCCGATGAAGGTCAGGGGCGGTTTGCCCCCCCTGTCTTCCCGGCCGACCCGGTTGGCCGTGATGCTGAAAACGCGGTTTTCCAGGGACCGCGTCACCATGGCATCAGGACAATGCGGCAGAACGAGATTCGACGGATGGCACACGATATCTGCCCCCTGTACAGCAAGGGTACGGGCGGATTCCGGGTAGTACCAGTCAAAACAGATCATGACCCCGATGCGGGCTTGGCCGATGTCCCACACCCGGAACCCCGAGTCGCCCGGGCTGAAGAACAACGTTTCCTCACAAAACAGATGCGTTTTGCGGTAACTCCCCAGAAACCCCGAAGGCCCCACTACGATCGCCGAATTGTAGCACTCCCCACCCGCCTTTTCCGGCAACCCCACAACCAAATGCATCCGGTGCCGGCGGGCCAGTTCCAGACAGGCTTGGGTCGTCGGGCCGGCCGGAACCGGTTCCGACAACTCGCGAACTTCCTCTTGATCGACAAACTGATATCCGGTAAACGCGAATTCCGGCAGGACGAGCAGTTCGCAGTCCACCGCACCCAGGCGAACAGCCACCTGATCGATATTGCGTTGCACTTCCCCGAATTCAGGATGCGTTTGAAAATACCCGACTTTCATCAGTTGTCTCTTTGACCTGTCCTCAAAACAAAAACGGGCAGGAACTTCCTGCCCGTTTTTCAGACCACCTTAACCTGTTCGATACAATCAATGGACTTCCTTCAGATGCATGACGGCGCTCTTCGCATGTTTGGTCGCCACCTCGGCATGTCCCTGGCCGCCATGCGCGATGGCTTCCTTCAATTCGCTGACGCCCTCATCAAGATGAGGATTCTTGACTTCTTTCTGAGCCATTTCGGCATGGCTCAACGCTTCCTGCGCATGGCCGACCACGGCATCGGCATGCCCCATGCCGCCATGTTTGGCCGCTTCTTCCGCGTGCGCGATCGCTTCGGCCACGTGCGGATTCCCATCGGCAAACGCCGGTGCGGCCGCCAATACGAACAACGCCGTCATCGCCAATGCGGCAATGAAAAACTTCTTCGCCATTCTACACCTCCTTGTTAATCCGACTTCCCTTCTACTGCCTCTGCCGGTGCTGCCTCTTCAGGGGCCGCCTCCGCAGGGGCTGCCTCCGCAGGGGTCGCCTCTTCAGGGGTCGCCTCCGCAGGGGTCGCCTCCGCAGGGGCCGCCTCCGCAGGGGCCGCCTCCGCAGGGGTCGCCTCTTCAGGCGCTGCTTCCGCAGGTGCCGCCTTCTCAGGCGCTGCTTTCTCCGGCGCTTTCTCTTCGGAGCACCCCGACGTGGCCACCAATGCAAACACTGCCAAAATCAATAACCCGCCTAAGAGAATATTCTTCATCATGTCAGATCTCCTGGCTAAAAGGTTAGAGAAGCAAATGTTTTCTATGATCTTGGCATACCTTCCGGGTTTCTTCAAGACGCCTCTCCCTCGGCCTTGCCCGTTACCTGATAGAGCAATTGCATGTCTTTTTCGGCGGGGGCCGCAAAATCCCGGCTCCACTCCCACCAGGATCCCGGATAATTCCGCACCCGCTCGTATCCCGCCAACTTCAGTAAAAAATACACCCACGCCGACCGAAGACCGCCCAAACAATAGGTAATCACCTCCTGTTGTTCGTGCATGCCGAACGCATGAAACATTTCCCGAAGAGCGGACACGGGCTTGACCGTCGCGTCCTGACGGAGAAAACCGTTCCAGGGGATATTGACCGAGGACGGGATATGCCCCGGCCTCGGCAACCCGTCGATTTCCTTACCCGCGTATTCCTCGACGCTCCGGGCATCCACGATCACCGTGTCCCGATGGGGACTCTTGACCAATTTTTTCAATTCCTGTTTGTCGATCATCACGTCCGGCTGAACCGACGCCGTAAAGTTGCCCGGCTTGAGACGAACCGGGTCATGTTCATAGCGTCGATGTTCGAACGTCCATTTGGGCCAGCCTCCGTCCAGGACCTTGACGCTCTTGTGTCCGAGATACTGCAACATCCAAAACATCCGGCCTTCGTCGCCCCAATTATCAAAGGGATTGGAGTACACTACCACGTCGCTCGAATTGTTGACGCCCAGGGCCTGCAACCGCTTCTCCAACCGGGCGACGTCGGGATCCAACAGGCCCTTGGCCGTGGCTTCAGGATCACTGTATTCGTGCCAGGTACTATGCACGGCCCCGGGGATGTGCGAGGTGTACGCGCCCTGGCCGCGCACGTCGATAATCACCAAATCCTCCCGGCCAAGATTGAGGGCCAGGGTTTCCGTATCGATGAGGTACGTGCTCCACATAAATCAACCTATGGTTAAAAGATCGTGATGACCCCGCGCGGGGGCGAATTCCTCGGGATGAACCCCGTTCTCCGGAGCGGCGCATCCCAACCGTGTCTCGACCGGCGTTTCCGCATGCAACGCCGTTTTCAATGTGTCATTCAGCGGAAATTGACGCGTATAGATCGTATACCGGTACGGGTCATCCGACCGCAACCCATAGGTTTCCCGCAACATGGCATGCTGGCCGTCGGTCAGAATATGATACCGGACCCGGGCTTCCACCACCAGATCCGACCGGTCTTCCGGAATGTCATAGAAAAACTCATAATCACGGCTGGCCAACGGCAGCAGGCGGTTGTCATACACCTCCAGAATCACGGGTTGCCAGAGAATCCATCGCCCCATCGTGTCGGTTTGCTGAGCGAGAATCGCGCCCATCGGATCCTTGACGTAGAATTCCACGGTAAAGTGACGATCGGGATCGCCCGTGGGAATCTTGTGCCCGGCCCCGGCGTTGATCAGGGTCAAGGTCATCCTGACGGTTTCGCCTTGCTTGGGGTCGGGAGGATCGGACCGGACCTGGATCGCAACGGCCCGTTTGATCATGTCAGGATCATGCCCGCCGCGCCAGAGATGGCGGCGGCCCTGCCGAATGGGCCCGGCCTCGGCCACCGGACGGGAAACTTCCGGCATGTGACAATGCTGGCACGTGAACCCCTGCTCCTTCATGAAAAACTCCCCCTCATATTCCGCGTAGGTGCCGCAGGGGCCTACGTTATAGAACTGGAAGGGGCCGGAGACCACGTTGTGACATCGATAACAAATTGCCGTCGTGCGAAAGGCGGGATCATATGCCGTCGGGTGAGGCGCCGCTGAATCGTCAAACGGCCCCAGGATCTTGCCGTCGCGCACGTGACACGCCGCGCACGTGACCCCTTCAGCCTGATAGGCCATATCGTAGTCCGGGTTATCGACCTCGACCGCCTTTTCCACCCGGTTGTTCGGGATCTCCTTGATGAGCGTGGGCTGCTGATTCTCCAACGGCGTATGGCAGTTGAGACAGACCCAAACGTACCCGTCTTTTTTCCAATAGGCCTGGAAAAACGGGTCCCGATAGGCATGGGCATGAATACTGGTTTTCCATTCCTCATAAATCGCCTGATGGCATTGCCCGCATGACTCCGCGGTCAAAGAGTCCAGGCCCGCCGGGATCTGCTGGAACGGAATGGCATGGGCATAATCGTCACGCAATCCGAAAATCACGGTTGGCCGGACCTCCGTATAGAAATAATAGAACAGGCCCGGAACGGCCAGCAGCAGCCCCAGCAAAGCCAACAGCCGCCCGGGATGTCGTCGTCTTGTTCGCGGTTTGGCCATGGTCTACGTGTCCATCAACGCGAGAATATGCTGTTCAACCGAAGCGGCAAGCGCCCGCAGGTCGTAGCCGCCTTCCAGGCAAGCCACGATGCGACCCTGACAATGGGTTTGAGCAATGGACCCCACGATGCGGGTGAGTTCACCGTACCCTTCATCCGTGATGCCCATGCTCGCCAGGGGATCATCCCGGTGCGCATCAAACCCGGCGGAAATCAACACGAACTCGGGTCGAAACGCCGCCGCGGCCGGCACCAACACCTGATGAAAAATGTCCCGGTACTCATCCGTACCCTGACCCCCGTACAGGGGGACGTTGATGGTCGCCCCTTCTCCACGGCCCCGGCCGCGTTCCGTCTCCGCCCCGGTCCCGGGATAATGGGGATACTGATGCGTGCTGAAGAACAGCACGGAGGGATCGTCCTCAAACGCGTGTTGCGTACCGTTCCCGTGATGCACGTCCCAATCCACGATCAGCACGCGAGCGAGACCATGACGCTCCCGGAGATACCGGGCCGCGACGGCCACGTTATTATACAGACAAAACCCCATGGCGCGGCTGGCCTCGGCATGGTGACCGGGCGGACGAACCGCGCAGAAGACCTGATCGACCCGGCCAGCCATGACGGCGTCAACGGCCTCCAAGACCCCGCCCGCGGCGAGAGACGCGGCGGGCAACGAACCGGGCGACAGGGACGTGTCCAGGTCGAGTGAGGCATAGCCCGTGGTCGGAGCTCTCTCTACCAGCCGCCCCACGTAGGCCGGATCGTGAACACGGGTAATCCATTCCGGTTCGGCGTTCCGTGGCTCAATCCGGGTCAACATGGACATCGTGCCGGTGGATTCGAGTCGCGCGACAATGGCCCGCAGCCGCTCCGGCGACTCCGGATGCGACCGGCCCATGTCATGTTCCAGATACGCCGGATGCGTCACGATTCCCACGCGGCCCATACAGAATCCTCAGCTTTGTCCTCTTCTGTCATCCTCGAAAAAAAACCTGGATTCCCGCGTGCGCGGGAATGACAAATTGGGGTCTCATCGGTTTATTTTCACACCAGGATATCAGAGGCGAAAACGGGAACCGGATCGTAACACAGGGTCCGTGGTTAGACAACGCGACGGCCCCTCTGCTACAGTCAGCGAACAAAAAGCGCACCAGGAACGTCCAACCCATTCGACAGGACACGGCATGGCAGACCCCAAGATCGAGAAATTCAAAAAAGTCTTACAGATGGACCCCAATGACGAGACCCTCTGGTTCGGGTTGGGCAAGGCGTACATGGGGGATGAAAATTGGGAAGAGGCCATCTCCGCCTTCGACAGTTGCATCAAGGTCAAACCCACCTACTCCGCGGCCATCCTGGCCCTGGCGCAATCCCTCAAACAGGCCGGCCAACCCGACCGCTGCCGCACGGTCTGCGCGCAAGGCATCGACGTCGCCACCGCCAACGGCGACCTGCTTGTCATCAAGAACTTGGAAGAACTCCGCGATTCGCTGCCGCAACCCGCCGCTGAATAAGCAACTTAGAAACCCGACAGCCCGTCGAAGTAGCGAGACAAATCCACGTTGCCGCCGGAGATGATCACGCCCACGCGTTTGCCCTGCAACGCGGGCTCCTGCCGGAGCAGCGGCGCCACGGCCACGGCGCCTGCCGGTTCGATTACCAGTTTCATGCGTTCGTAGACGAACCGCATGGCCGCGACGATTTCCTCCTCTGTCACCACGAAGAACCCGGCCAGGTGGTCGCGCAGGATGGGCAATGTCAGGGTCCCTACGCTCGTCCGCAACCCCTCCGCAATGGTCCGTGGATGTTCCTGCGATACGATGCGATTTTCCCGCACGGAATACAGGGCGTCCAAAGCCCCGGCCGGCTCACACGCGAAGACTTGGATTTTGGGATTGAGACCGTGAGCCGCCAAACACGTACCGGATAACAGGCCCCCGCCGCCAATGGGGCCCAACAGCACGTCGAGATCCGGCACGCGGCCCAACAATTCCAACGCAGCGGTGCCCTGCCCCGCAATCACGTCGGGATCGTTGAACGCTTCAATCCATTCTCCGTGCAGTTCCCGCACCAGATCCCGGGAAAACGAGTCCGCATCACGGGGATCGGGAGGCACGTGGACGATGCCGCCGTATTCCTGCACCGCCGCCCGCTTGATGGGGTTTACAGGTTCCGGCATCACGAGGTGCGCTTCTTTCCCCGACAACCGGCAGGCCAGCGCAATGCCCTGGGCGTGATTCCCGGACGACAGGGCCACCACGGACTTCGAGGACGGGCGTTGTGTTACGGCGTTGTACGCCCCGCGAAACTTGAACGCCCCCACGCGCTGAAAGTTTTCGCACTTCAGGAAGACGGTGGCGTGCGACCGGGCGTCGAGTTGCCGGGAAGTCCGGATGGGTGTTTCACGGGCGATGCCCTTTAGGCGGGCCGCCGCGAGTTCCACGTCATGAAAATCGGGAAGAGCCATAGCTGGCCCGGACTCGAATCACCGCGCCTCGGGAGGGACCGAACGTTTCCGCTCCGGAGTCAGTTCCTCCAAACGAAACTGCTTGGGGAGCAGGACCGGGACCACCAAGGCTACCGGGTCGCCGCGTTTCAGCGTCGTGGGTTTTTCCAACTGCAGGAGCACATTGGCCACAAACGCGTCGTAATCCGGAAGAAAGTCATACAGATTGGGCGTAAGTTTGTATTCCTGTGACTTGATACCTTCCCAGACGGAAAACGTGCGTTCCGGGTAGTGGTAAAAGTGGTTGGGGATATCCTTCAGCATAATGCCGATCTGCTTGGGATAATAGAATCGGATGCCGCAACAGAGTTTGGCGTAACCGCTGTTCAAAATCGTGTCCACATACATCCCGGAAAAGGATTTGTAGCCGAGCAGCCGTTCCTCGGGGCGGATTTCAGGCGCCTGCCATTTCAAACCGTCTTTCGTCCGGCGAATCTTGCAATCCACCGGACACCGGACCAGCCACCCGTACTGGCCCACCATGCGCACCGGCCCGCAATCATCAGGAAGCACCTTGTAGCCGCCGGCGGCCAGTTCCCGCTGCTCGTGCAGCGGCATGTTGGTCATCAACGGCCGGTGGGGATGAAAATCGAGTTTTAACCGTTCCGGCGCAATAGCCGTCGTGTACTCACGCTCCCAATACACGGTCCACTGAAAGTGATCAGGCAGTTCGGTCATCACATCGGTTCCATTTTGTCTGGTTCCCGCTTAACCACTGCCCGCACCCGCAAGCTGAAACCCATGAGGGCAAGAGAAGGGAGACGATTCGATAAAGAATGGTGAAAGAAACGGACATGGATGGATACGAAGACACGGGGAAGGAACGGCAAAAATCCGTGCGCCACGAGGCGGCGGGAAGCCGTTTTGATCGTTACATGCGCTCGGTTTCCTCTTCCATGTGTTCTTCCACGGAGACATGGGTGAGGGTGCCGCGATAGTCACAGCGATGACAGCGCACGCGCCACTCTTCAATCCATCGTTCCTGAACAAAAGATTGATTGCACTTGGGACAGATAAAGACCCCTTTGACGTAATGGACTTGCCGCTTAAACTTCATGCTCTTCCTCCTTCAGCCATCAACGAATGCGACCGGCGATCAAGCCTGCCATAGGGGGTTTCTCCTTTGCAACGTAGGCCGACATCAGTGCCGTCCCTCAAGCGAGAGCCCTTATTCTCGAGAGGCCGGTTTTCCCTGCGAGCCGCGTCGCTGTTTTCTGGGGAATCGCTCGTCGTGGACCTGTTTCAGCCGCTTGTGTTCCACGTGCGTGTAGATTTGCGTGGTAGCGATGTTGACGTGGCCCAGCATCATCTGCACGGCACGCAGGTCGGCGCCGTGTTCCAGCAGATGCGTGGCGAACGAATGACGCAACATGTGCGGGGAGATCGGCTTGTGAATACCGGCTCGCACCGCTCGTCTCCGGAGAATAGTCCAAAAGCTCTGCCGCGTCATGGCGCCCCCCCGTCTCGTGACGAACAAGGCCGGCGCGGAGCGACCTTTCAGCAGAACCGGCCGCACGTCCCGGCAATAGGCCACCAGCTTTTGGCGCGCCACTTCGCCGATGGGCACCATGCGTTGTTTGTCGCGTTTACCGGTAGCCTGCACGTACCCTACTTCCACGTTCACTGCCGAGAGGGGAAGCGAGATCAGTTCCGACACCCGGAGCCCGGCCGCATACATCAACTCCACCATGACGGAATCCCGAATTTCCTCTAAGCTCGGCCCGACCGGCAGTTCCAACAGGGCCGTGACCTCGGATTCGGACAAGGTCTTGGGTAATTTCGCCCATTGCTTGGGCGCCCCGGGTAATTGTGACAGGACTTCCGAGGCTCCATGCTCCGTGCTGAGAAAGCGGTAAAACCCCCGGATGGCCGCCAGACACCGGGACACCGAAGCCGGAGACAGGTTTTGCGCGCGCAGGTGATTCAGAAACCCGGTCAAATGCGGCGGGACGTCCAGCGGATCGGTCTTGCCCTCCAACGCCAGGTAGGCGTGCAGTTTCTCCAGGTCGCGCCGGTAGGCCCGGACGGTATTGTTGGCGACGCCAGCCTCGACCCGCAGATTGGTCAGGTACTGATCGATCAGGTCTTCGATGCGCCACGGTTCCGGTGTGGGCTGGTCAGTCATACCTGTTTGCGCTCTTCTTGGATCGTTTGCCTCCACCCGACTCCCCCTGCTGTCATCCTCGACATTTTTAATCGAGGATCCAGAGTCTTTGCCTTTCCTTACGATGCGAAGAGAAAGACCCTGGATCCCCGATCGAGTCGGGGATGACAGAGGGAGTCAGCCTGTTCAGCTTTTCTTGACAGTTCTCGACCCTGGCTTTATATACCACAATGCGTAACAATGTCTCATGATCGTCGCCGCGTCCTCTTTTTCCCGCACGCTTTTTCAGGTCCTCCTCATCAGCCTCGTTCTGTGGCCGGGGGCGACGCTTGCCCAATTTTCATCCGCTGACCCGTACGTGGAACAGCCCCATCCACTGACCGAGGAACAGGGTCTCGCCCGGATTAAGGCTCAACTCGAACAGGAACACACCGGAGAGGCGATTCAATTGATCGAACGGTTTCTCGATCAATCCGACACGCCCGTTTTCATCGAGCAATTCTCTTTTTTGTATGCCATAGCCCTGGAAGCCGAGGGACAATTCAACCAGGCCATCACCACCCTCGAACAATTCCTCGAAGAATTTCCAGGCTCAACGCTGGTCCACGAGGCCCGGTTGAGGCTGGGCACCCTTTATACCGAAGTGCAAGAGCCCAACCGGGCCGTTTCCATCCTGTCCCGGGTCCTGGATCTGAGTTCGGACGACACCCTGCGTGCCGAGGCCCTCTATCGGTTGTGCCTCGCATACGAGTCGAACGGCGAGTACCTTCGGGCGATTGAAACCGCGTTGCATCATGCCGAACAATCGGGGGCCGACAAACGACGGGATCTCCTGGACTATGTCCGGCATCTCATCCTGGAAAAGATGAGCGAACCGTCCCTCAGTGAGGTCATCAACGCCTTTCCGGGCGCGTCTCCCGGCGATCTGGCCTTAATCCGCCTCATTGAATTCCACAAGTCACGAGACGACGAGACGTTGGCCGAACGGGACATCCGCGCCTTTCTTCAACGCTTTCCCGATCATCCCTATGTCCGGACCGCGACCGCGCTTCTGCGGACCGTCACTGCCGGAATCAAAGCCCATCGCCACGTGATTGCGGCGACGTTGCCTTTCTCGGGAAAAATGAAACCCTTTGGAACCGAGACGTTCAACGGCATCCGATTAGCTCTGGAAGAGGATGAGGCCTTTGGGAGTTCCGACGCCGTCGGTCTGGTGGTCAAAGACAGCGCCCTTCCGACGGCCCGACTCCGTCGCGACGTGTCTCAACTGCTCGACGAATTTGCCCCCATTGCCCTGATTGGCCCCCTGTTGGCCCGGGAAGTTCAACTCCTGGCCGATACCCCGGATTTCGCGTCCGTACCCTTTATTACACCCACCGCGACCCTGCCCAACGTCAAGCAATTCGGACGGTATTGGTTCAGCAGCGCCATGACGCCTTCCCTCCAGATCAACAGGCTCGTGGAGTATGCCATGCGGCATTTCGGGTATACGCGTTTTTGTATCCTGGCCCCGCAGACGCCCCATGGGGAAACGTTGCTTCACATTTTTCAACAGGCCGCGGGTCAACATGGAGGGGAGGTGATTGCCGCGGAGTGGTATCAGCCGGGAACGACCGATGCGTCACGTCAAATCATTCGCATGAAAGAGACGGACTTGAGCCTCTATGGAGAAATGCTGCCGCTGGCACCCGAGGAGCTGACCGATCCGGAGAACGCTGTGGTCACGGAGGACGACGCACCTGAGGACGGAAATGAAGAAGATGTGCCGTTAGTGTATACGCCCGGATTCGACGCCCTGTTTCTGCCGGGCCATCCGACCGACGTGGCGTTTCTGGCCGCGCAACTCGCTTTTTTCGACGTGAACGTCCCCCTGTTGGGAACGAATACCTGGAACCACCCCAATCTCCTGACGTGGGGACGCAGTTCAATTGATGGGGGGCTGTTCGGCGACGCCCTGTTCCTTGAGACCACCGATCCGAAAACCCGACGTTTTATCACCGCTTATCGTGAACGGTTTCAGTCTGATCCATCCATTTTTGCGGTCCAGGCGTACGATGCCATGCACGTGGTCCTTGATGCGATCCGCCGCGGGGCCACGACGGGGCCCGACGTCCGCATCCAACTCTTTGTCCGGCATGATCTTCCCGCCCTGAGCGGTTTGGAAAAATTCGATGAGGGTGGCATCCTCACCCGTAAAGTGTATATGATCCAAATTCAGAATGGCCGGTTCGTCCAACTGAATTAAGTAGAATTAAGCATTCATGGCCCAATTTTTTCATACCCTGTCCTATGTGATCCTTCCGCTCATGCTGGCCGTGGTCCTGCATGAGTATGCGCACGGTTGGGTCGCCAATTATTACGGAGACGCCACGGCTCGGGAACACGGCCGGTTGACGCTCAATCCCCTCGTCCACATCGACCGGTTCGGCACGATCATCGTTCCCCTGCTCTGCCTGTTGATGCCCGGAGGCTTCCTGTTCGGTTGGGCGAAACCCGTTCCCGTGACGCCGGGACGTTTGCGCAATCCCCGGCGCGACATGGCCCTCGTGGCGGCGGCCGGTCCGGCCATGAACTTCGTCCTGGCCATTCTGAGCGGCATCCTGTTGAACGTCCTGCTCACCATCGATCCCACGCTGCAGGAGCATTGGCCCCCACAGCCGGGCGTGACCCCCAGAAGCGACCTGTTGGGGATGCTCCTGTTGCCGCTGGTGGCCATGGCCCTGTTTTCGATTATCATCAACACCCTGCTGTTTGCGTTTAATCTGCTTCCGATTCTCCCGCTCGACGGAGGCCGGATCCTCGTGAGCAGCCTCCCGCTCAAACCGGCTGCCCTGCTCAGCCGCCTGGAGCCCTATGGCATGCTGGTGATCCTCGGCCTGATCTTTTTCGATTCGCGGATTCACGTAGTCAGCGGCTTTATCGGGACGATCTTCCAATTCATGACCGGCAGTATTCTCTCGAGGTTGGTCTTATCATAGCTTGTGAAGGAGTGAACGATGCGCGTGTTAAGCGGCATGCAGCCCAGCGGGCGCCTGCACTTGGGTAATTATTTGGGAGCCCTCACGAATTGGAAAACGCTTCAGGACAGCCATACGTGTTTCTTCTTCGTGGCGGATTGGCACGCGCTGTCCACCAATTACGAAGACACCGGCCACGTCAGGACCTACGTCCGAGAATTGCTGATCGACTGGCTCGCGGCGGGGATCGACCCCGAACGGTCCACGGTCTTTATCCAATCGCACGTGCCAGAACACGCCGTGTTGCATTTGCTCCTCTCGATGCTGACCCCGGTCTCGTGGCTTGAACGGAATCCCACGTATAAGGAAAAACAGGAACAACTGGAGGGACGCGACCTCTCCACGCACGGGTTTTTGGGATATCCCGTTCTGCAAGCCGCGGACATCCTGCTGTACAAAGCCGACGCCGTGCCGGTCGGCAAGGACCAACTCCCCCACCTGGAACTGACTCGCGAAATCGCCCGGCGGTTCAACAGTCTCTATACGCCGGTGCTGGTGGAACCGCAGGAACTGCTTACGGAGTTTCCCAAAGTCGTCGGCACCGATGGTCGCAAAATGAGCAAGAGTTACCGGAACACGATCAACCTGTCGGACACCGAACCCACGGTCCGGCAAACCCTCAAGACCATGGTCACCGATCCGGCCCGGGTAAGACGCACCGATCCGGGGAACCCCGAGATTTGTCCGGTGTTCGAATTCCACAAGATGTATTCCGAGCCCGCGGTCGTTGAGCAGATCAACCAGGAATGCCGCACGGCTCAAATCGGCTGCATCGACTGCAAGAAATTCGTGGCGGACCGCGTCGTGGCGCAACTCTCGCCTATTTGGGACGCTCGCGGCTCGCTCGAAGCCAACCCCGCGCGGCTCGACGAAGTGGCCGAGGCCGGGTGCGAACGCGCGTCCGAGATCTCCCGCCAAACGCTCGGAGAGGTCAAGGAAGCCATGAAAATTTGACTTCACTATTTCCCATAAGTAGAATTTAGGTTTTCCCTCTCCTGAAGAATTTTTAGCTCATTTCACAAGCAGGACAGTCATGGCTATACGTGTGGGAATCAACGGGTTTGGACGTATCGGGCGCAATTTCTTCCGGGCCTCGTTGGGCGACCCCGATATTCAATTTGCCGGAATCAACGACCTGACCGATTCGAAAACCCTGAGTCATCTGTTGGCGTTCGACTCGGTCCATGGACGATTTCAGGGAACGGTGGAAGCCGGAGACGATCACCTGCTGGTCAACGACCAACGTATCAGCGTCTTTGCCGAACGGGATCCCAAGGAATTGCCCTGGAAAACGCTCGGCGTCGACGTCGTTATCGAGGCAACCGGTCGCTTTACCGACCGGGAAGCGGCAAGCCAACATTTATCGGCCGGCGCGCCCCGTGTGGTGATCTCGGCTCCGGGGAAAAACTCCGACCTTACGGTCGTGTTGGGGGTGAACGAACAGGCGTATGATCCCACGTCTCATTACATCATTTCGAACGCGTCGTGTACGACGAACTGCCTGGCCTCCGTGGCCAAGATCCTGCTCGACAATTTCGGCATCGACCACGGGTACATGACCACCATTCACTCCTACACCAATGACCAGCAACTCTTGGATTTGCCTCATAAGGACCTGCGGCGCGCCAGAAGCGCGGGCCTCTCGATGATCCCGACCTCGACCGGCGCAGCCAAAGCCTTGCATTTGGTCATCCCGGAACTGAAGGGCAAACTCGACGGGGTCGCCATTCGCGTCCCCACCCCTAATGTGTCACTGATCGACCTGGCCGTGGAGACCGAACGGGACTGTGACGCTGCCGAAGTCAATGCCGCTTTTGCCCGGGCCGCTGAAGGCCCGCTCAACGGAATTCTGGGGTATTCCGAAGATCCGATTGTCTCCATTGATTTGAACGGGAGTTCCTATTCGGCGATCGTCGATGCGCCCCTCACAACCGTGATGAATCGCCGGTTCGTCAAGGTCTTTGCCTGGTACGACAACGAGTGGGGCTATTCCTGCCGATTGAGGGATCTGGTAAAATTTTTGGCCTCGAAGAACTAAGCGTTCAGGGTTCGTCCTCCTGCAACCCTGGGAGGAAAGGGAGTATCGTGCATATCACCAAACAAACTATTGATCAGGTCGACCTGCAAGGGAAACGGGTCATTATCCGCGTGGACTTCAACGTTCCGCTCGATGAGGACCGGAAAATTACGGACGATTCCCGGATTCGCGCGGCGATTCCCACCATCAATCACGTGGTTGACGAAGGCGGGAGCGTGATTCTGTGTTCCCACCTGGGGCGTCCCAACGGAAAGGTCTGCCCGGAACTCAGCTTGGCGCCGGTGGCCAAACGCCTGAAACGCCTGCTGGGCAAGGAGGTGACGTTCTCGCCCGACTGCGTGGGCCCCCAGGTCAAGAACCTCGCGAGTCAACTCCAACCGGGCGACGTCCTGCTGCTGGAAAACCTCCGGTTTGATCCCGGAGAGGAAGCCAACGACGAGCAGTTCGCTTCGGAATTGGCCTCGCTGGGTGATGTCTTCATCAATGACGCGTTCGGGACCGCCCACCGGTCTCACGCCTCCACGTGCGGCATCCCCCTGTTCATCAAGACATCCGCGGCCGGCTATTTGATGAAACGGGAAGTGGAGTATCTCGAGGGGGTCGTGGAAAGTCCCGTCCGTCCTTTTGTGGCCGTGTTGGGAGGCGCAAAGGTCTCGGGAAAAATCGGCGTGATCAAGAACCTCGAGAACAAAGTCGATAAAGTCATTATCGGCGGAGGCATGGCGTTTACGTTTCTGAAAGCCATGAAACTGGAAATTGGCCGGTCCCTGGTCGAAGACGAGATGTTGGACTTTGCCAAAGGCGTGTACGAACGCTCCGTCGAGCAAGGCATAAAATTTTATCTTCCGGTGGATTGCGTGGTGGCCGCCAGCCTGGACCCCGGCGCCGAAACAAAAATCGTTCCCATTCAGGAAATTCCCGAAGGATGGCATGGTCTGGATATCGGCCCGGCCTCCGTCAAACTCTTTGCCGCGGCCGTTGAGAATGCCAAGACCATCCTCTGGAACGGGCCGATGGGCCTGTTTGAACGGGACGCTTTTGCCCGGGGCACCCAAGCCATGGCCCATGCCGTCGCCAATGCCTATGCCCTGACCATCGTCGGGGGCGGCTCAACGGCCTTGGCCATCCACCGCGCCGGCGAAACCGACAGCATGTCGTTTATTTCAACGGGGGGTGGTGCGGCCCTCACCTTGTTGGAGGGAGGAAACATGCCGGGGCTGGCGGCCCTGCCTGCCCGCTGATGGGTCCTGCTCCTTCCTGTTATCCTGCTTTCTTACGGTCACCGCGTTCGTGAACCCCCGACTCATCGCAGGCAATTGGAAGATGCACAAGACGACGGCCGAAGCTGTCGAATTTGTCCATCGATTCCGGCAAGCCCTGGAGCAGGACGTCCGTGCGGACATCCTGCTCATGCCCCCGTTTACCGCTCTTAACGGCGTCCGGCAAATCCTCCGCGCCGGCGATCCGTTCAAACTGGGCGCGCAAGACCTGGCCTGGGAAGAAGAAGGAGCCTATACGGGTGAGGTTTCCGGTCGTATGCTGAAAGACGTGGGCTGCCAATCGGTCATCGTCGGGCATTCGGAACGCCGGCGACTCTTGGGAGAAACCGACGCCCAAGTCAATAAAAAACTGAAAGCCGCGTTGCAGCACGACCTCGCTCCCATTCTCTGCGTGGGAGAAACACTGGAGGAACGGCAGGCCGGTCATACTCGAGACGTGGTTAAAGCACAAATGCTGAGAGCGTTTGTCGATGTGTCGGTCGAACGGATGACCGGACTCGCCATTGCCTATGAACCGGTTTGGGCCATCGGCACCGGATACGCCGCTACCGTCCCGCAAATTGAAGAAGTGCATGCCTTTCTTCGCAGCATCCTGAAGAGCGAACGGCCGCAAATCGCAGACACCACGCGGATCCTCTATGGCGGAAGCGTTGCCCTTGAAAATGCCCCTGAACTGTTTGGATCGGGTGAGGTGAATGGGGCTCTGGTCGGAAAAGCTTGTCTTGATCCTGAAGGCTTTGCTAAGATCTGCCGGATAGCCTCTTAAATCCGTTACGAAATACGTCCATGTATACTGCCACCGTCATTCTCCATCTCATCGTGTGTTTTTTGATGATCGCCGCGATCCTGCTTCAGGCGGGCAAGGGAGCCGAAATCGGCGCGGCGTTCGGCGGGTCCAGTCAAACGGTGTTCGGCAGTCGCGGTCCCGGAACGTTTCTTAGCAAAGTCACGGTGGCTGCGGCCATTATTTTCATGCTGACTTCGCTCGGGCTGGCGTTACTGTCCAAGCAGGAAAACGTCGCGTCGGTGATCGACACGCCCGCCGCGTCCGGCGAAGCCACCTCCTCCGTTCCGGCCGGCACGGATGCCGCGCCTCCCGAGGCATCGGGAGTCCCCGTTGACTCGTCCGAGACGTCCTCCTCTGCACATTGATTTTTCCCTGAAAACGAAGCCCGGCCGCATTAGATGCGGCGGCTACACCTGCAAAGAAGCTGGATCCCCGATCAGGTCGGGGATGACGGGAAAAGAAAGCGGATCGCGACAAATCCTGCGGCTCAGACCGGCGTCAGCCATTGGCCGTGGGACAGGTCTTCACCCTTCACGATGTCAAAGAAGGCCTTTTGGAGCAGATCCGTGACGGGGCCGCGTTTTCCGGTTCCGATCTGACGGTCATCGATTTCCCGAACCGGCGCCACTTCGGCGGCTGTTCCCGTGAGGAACACTTCCTCGGCCACGTATAATGCATCACGGGTAAACCGTTCTTCCACCACCGGGATGTTTTTCTCCCTGGCCAACTCCAGGATGGAATGACGAGTGATCCCTTCCAGGATGGAAGTCAAGGGTGTGGTCTTGAGAACGCCCTTCGACACGATGAACACGTTTTCTCCGGTGCCTTCGGCCACGTAGCCCTCGGTATCCAGGAGAATGGCCTCGTCGTACCCCGCTTTTTTCGCCTCACACTTGGCCAGGATGGAATTCACGTAGTATCCGGAGACCTTTGCGCGGGTCATCGAGACGTTGACGTGGTGGCGGGTAAAGGACGATACCTTGGCCCGGATGCCGTGCACCAGGGCGTCCTCTCCGAGATAGGTGCCCCAAGACCAGGCGGCAATGGCCAGCTTGACGGGATTGTTCCCGGGATACAGCCCCATTTCCCCATACCCCACGTACAACAACGGACGGATATAACAGGATTCCAATTTGTTGATCCTGACCGTTTCCACGATGGCTTCCGCCACGTCCTTGCGACTGTAGGGAACGTTCATCGCCATAATGTGCGCCGACTCGAACAGCCGGTCCACGTGCTCGCGCAAGCGAAAAATTATCGACCCGTTTTTCCCCCGGTAGCAACGGATGCCTTCGAAGGCTCCCATGCCGTAGTGCAAAGAATGCGTCAACACGTGGACGGAGGCTTCGTTCCAATTCACAAAGGTTCCGTCCATCCAGATTTTTTCACTCGGCGTCAGCTGCGAGGGATGGGGGTCGCCGCAAGCGTCAGTTCCATCCGTCCAGCTTTTTTCACTCGGCGTCACCATGACCCACCTTTCTGCTCCCGACTGCATTCCCGGAAACGTGTGCTCATACTCTTAGCTTATAACGAGGCGGTCTCAGCCTGTCAATCCGGCTGTTTCGACCTCCCCGCACGCCTTGACACCTCTTTCTGGTGCATGATACATGTGCAGCCGATGAAAGGATGACGCTCGTATGTACGCGATCTTGGAAACCGGCGGAAAACAATATCGGGTCGAACGTGGTTCGATCCTTCAGGTCGAAACGCTGCACGCCGAAGTCGGCCAAACCCTGGAATTGAAGCCCGTTCGGTTCATTTCGACGGGTGAGGAGCTCCTTCGCGGACAACCGGTGATCGAAGGGGCGCACGTCCAAGCCACGGTGATTCGGAACGGCCGGACCCGATCGATCACGGTGTTCAAGAAAAAACGCCGGAAGAATTACCGGAAAACCCGCGGGCATCGTCAAGCATTCACCCAACTCCGCGTCGATGACATCGTCACGGGCTAGGAAAAGGACCGGGCATGGCACATAAAAAAGGTGGCGGTTCATCTCGAAACGGACGCGACAGCAATCCCCAATATCTGGGCGTCAAACGGTACGCCGATGAACGGGTGCAAGCCGGCAACATTCTCGTTCGCCAACGAGGCACCAAGTTTTATCCCGGCTATAACGTCGGGATGGGCAGGGATCATACCCTCTTTGCCAAAGTGGCCGGAATCGTGAAAATCGAGGGAGGCGAAGCGCGCCGGAAGATCAGCGTGTATCCCTCCTCAACATAAACGATCCATCTTCCTCCCCGGGCTCTTTCTCTCCCATCTTCCTATGGCAACCGTGGTGGCGCATGTTTATCGACCACGCAAAAATTTTTGTCCGGTCCGGCAACGGCGGGAACGGCGGTTGTAGTTTCCGGCGGGAAAAATTCGTGCCCCATGGCGGCCCGGACGGCGGTGACGGCGGAAACGGCGGAAGCGTCGTGGCCATGGCATCGACCCGCGTCACCACGTTACTCGACTTGAAGTACCGGCGCCACTATGAGGCCGAATCCGGCGCGCCCGGGCAAAAAGCCAATCGTCACGGCCGTACCGGCGCCGACGTCACGATCACCGTGCCGGTCGGGACCGTCATCAGGCACGCGGAAACCAACGAACTCCTGGCTGATCTGGTGACACCGGAACAGCGCGTGATCGTGGCCAAGGGAGGGAAAGGCGGCAAAGGCAACGCCCGGTTCGCCACCTCCACGAACCGGGCGCCCCGGACGTTCGAAGACGGGACACCCGGTGAAGAATTGCCCCTCGACCTGGAACTGAAACTCCTGGCCGACGTCGGACTCGTGGGATTTCCCAACGCCGGAAAGTCCACGTTGATTTCCACGCTCTCGGCTGCTCGACCGGAAATTGCCGACTATCCGTTCACGACCCTGCAACCGCATTTGGGCGTCGTCCCCATGGGTGAATACGACAGTTTCGTCATGGCCGACATTCCCGGACTCATCGAAGGTGCCCATAAGGGCAAGGGCCTGGGGCATCAATTTCTCAAGCATATTCAACGGACGCGTTTCCTGTTGTATCTGATTGATGTTTCCGACTGGGCTACGGATGATCCCGTGAACACGTTACGCGTGTTGCAGGAAGAGTTGTCCGCCTTCGATAGCACCCTGGGGCAGCGTGCCTTCGCCGTCGTCGGAACCAAAATCGACGCCCAAGGCAACGGGCAACGTCGCGGGGACATCGAGCGCTATTGCCGGGACCGACAGATGACCTTCTTTCCCGTCTCCTCGGCCACAGGTGAGGGGCTCGACATCCTACGGACGTTCATGGTTCAACGTCTTCGGGAAATCGAGGCGGCATGAGAGATCTCATCGTCTCACACGCCAAACGGCTCGTCATAAAAATCGGCAGCAGCATCCTCGCCGCCACGGCGGGCTTGCGGCTCGACCACATTCAACGCCTCTCCGGTGAAATCGCCCGGCTCAAGCAGGAACAACGAGAAATCGTCCTGGTGTCATCGGGGGCTATCCTGGCCGGCATCGGGAAACTCGGGCTCAAGTCCTATCCGCAAACCCTGCCTTTGCAACAGGCAGCGGCTTCGGCCGGACAAAGCCATCTGATTCACGCCTATGAAACCTGTTTTCAGGAAGCGGGGCAACAAATCGCCCAGGTCTTGCTCACGCATGAAGACCTGGCCGATCGCAAGCGTTTTCTCAATGCACGGCACACGCTGACGACGTTGCTCCAATTGGGGGTTATTCCCATCATCAATGAAAACGACGCCGTCTCAGTGGACGAGATCCGTTTCGGTGACAACGACACCCTCGCGGCACAGGTCGCCCACCTGGTCGATGCGGACCTCTTCATGATTCTCTCGGACGTCGACGGGCTGTTCACCGCGGATCCGCGACGCGACCCGGAGGCCACGTTGATCTCACACGTGACGGACATCACCCCGGAGATCGAACAAGGAGCGGGAACCTCGCAGACCCGGGAAAGCCGCGGGGGCATGGTCACGAAAATCCAGGCGGCCAAACTGGCCCGGCAATTCGGAGTCCCCACGTTGTTGCTCAACGGTGAAACCCCGGGCCTGCTGTCAAGCGTCTTGGCCGGCTCAGACCACGGCACCCTGTTCTTTTCCCAAGGCCGGAAGCTCCCCAGCCGGAAGCATTGGATCGCCTATACGCTCCGGTCGAAGGGAAAACTCGTGCTGGATGCCGGCGCCGTCACGGCGCTCACCACCCGAGGAAAAAGCCTGTTGCCTTCCGGAATCGTCGACGTGAAAGGGACGTTTGCGGCGGGTGATCCTGTCTCTTGCGTGGACACGGACGGCAAAGAGTTTGCCAAGGGATTGGTGAATTTTTCATCGGACGTCGTCGCCGTCATCAAGGGGCGTCGGACCAAAGAGATTTCCCATGAGGCGGGCACTCACGAATATGAAGAAGTCATCCACCGGGACAACCTTGCCCTCTTGGGCTGACCGCCTCAATCCCGATCCTTCGTCGTGACGCGGTGAGCGACACCCCCCTTACTCGAATTGGTTTGCTGGGCGGCACGTTCAACCCCGTGCACAACTGCCACCTTTCGATTGCCGGACAGGCGCAACGGGCATTGGCGCTCGACCGGGTGATCTTCATTCCTTCGGGAGCCCCCCCCCACAAGTCGGGTGAATCGTTGGCCCCGGCGCACCATCGCTTGAGCATGGTGCAACGCGCCGTCGCGGATCTGCCGGACTTTGCGGTTTCCGACGTGGAAGCCAACGCGCCGGAGACGTCCTATACCATCGATACGGTCCGGACGCTTCGGGCAACCGTGGAGGGCGAATTCTGGTTTATCATCGGCCTTGATGCGTTTCTCGAGATTGCGGGGTGGAAATCAGCCGAAACCCTGTTGGCCTCGACGAACTTTCTGGTATTGTCGCGGCCTCGCGTTCCCTTTTCCCGGATGGCCTCGCTGACGCTGCTCCCTCCCCCGCCGCCCTTGCAACTTGAACGTTTGGATGAAGGACGACAACAGCGCTTGGATCACCCCATCGGCCCGCAAACCACGATCACGTTCCTGCGAATCGACCCCTGCGAGGTGTCCTCGTCCGACGTGCGGGAACGAATCCGAACGGACGCGGACGTCACGGACTGGTTGCCACCCCCGGTACATTCTTATATAATCGAACACAACTTGTACGTCCCGCATTAAGGAGCCGCCCTATTTCAGACGTCAAACGCAAAGCCTTGGTTATCGGAGGAGTCGCCCTCGATAAAAAAGCCTCCGACGTCATGGTCCTGCAAATAGGACACCTCACCTCGATTGCCGATTATTTTGTCATTTGCTCCGGAAATTCAGGACGGCAGGTCAAAGCCATCGCCGAAGCCATCCGGCAGGAAATGGCTCATCGCTTCGGGGACCACGGCGCCATAGAGGGAGAAACCGCGGCGAACTGGGTCCTTCTCGATTATCAAGACGTCATCGTGCATATTTTCCGTGAAGAGAGCCGCGTCTATTACGGCATCGAAAACATGTGGAGAGACGCCCCGCAAATCCCGTCAACGGAATATGATTCGCAAGCCCTGAGCACGCTGTTGTCGCGGGCCCCCGAATCGCCGAAGATGCTGCATCAAGCAAGCTGACACCGTAGTTTCAATTGCCGAGGGAGTAAACGCATGACTCGATTCGACGTGCTCGCGGAACAGGTGCTGGGAGGCCATCCGGTCACCCGTGAAGAAGGCTTGGAACTCCTCCAAACCGGCGACGCCCAACTCTTACCCCTCGTCAACGCCGCGTATACGATTCGCCACGCCTATTTCGGTCGAAAAGTCACCATCCAAATGTTGTTCAACGCCAAGAGCGGCGCCTGTCAGGAGGATTGCCATTACTGTTCGCAATCCAGCATTTCCACGGCTCCCATCGACCGCTATGCGTTGGTGTCACCGGAGGACATGCTCAAGGCCGCCCGCCGGGCCCATGAAGCCAAAGCGGAGCGGTACTGCGTGGTGATCAGCGGAAGAAGCCCGCTTGAAAAGGAAGTGGACGACATCGCCTCCGCGGTGCAGCGGATCAAGCAGGAACTTCCGATGCAGGTCTGCTGTTCCCTGGGACTGCTGACCGAACCCCAGGCCAAACGACTCAAAGCCGCCGGCGTCGATCGCATCAACCATAACCTGAACACCAGCGAGGCCTATCACTCCTCCATCTGCACGACCCATACCTACCAGGATCGGATGACCACCTTGCAAAACGCGCGCGCCGCGGGCCTGGAATTGTGTTCGGGCGGCATCGTCGGCATGGGAGAATCCGACGAAGATCTGGTGGACTTGGCCTTTGCCCTGCGGGACGTCAATCCCGACTCGATCACGATGAACATGCTGCACCCGATTCCGGGCACCCCCTTGGCCGACGCCAGACACCTGACCCCACAACGGTGCCTGAAAATCCTCTGCCTGTTCCGCTTTGTTCATCCGCAAAGAGAACTGCGCGCGGCGGGCGGGCGGGAGTTCAATCTCCGGTCCCTGCAACCCATGGCCCTGTACGTGGCGGATTCGTTGTTCGTCAACGGCTATCTGACGACACCGGGCGACCCCGCCCGTGAAGTCGAACGGATGCTCGCTGACATGGGCTTTGAAGTATCAGGTAAAAACCCTGCTCTCACTGATTCCGCTGTTTCGACCACCTAAAAGCAAATCAGGGCGGGTTTCGTCATCCGCTCCTCACTCGTACCGTAACCCGTCGGCAATGGCGCCGTGGGTGGCCCAGCGGGCCGGAAGATACCCGGCTAACAGCCCGGTAAATCCTGCGACCAGAAAGGCTTCCAGGATGGTCTTGGAGGGGACGGTCATGTGAATGGTCCAGCCGAAGGACTGTTTGTTGATCACGCTGATCAAGAGAGTGGCAAGCAGGACCCCGGCGAGCAACCCGAGACCCAACCCCAGGAAACCCAGGCAGAGAGATTCGCGGACCACCAATCCCCGGACTTGCCTGCGACTGCCGCCGATCGCGCGAAACGTGGCAAACTCACGTTGTCGTTCGACCACGGTCGTCAGGAGCGTATTGATAATTCCCAACAGGCCGACGATCACCGTGACGAGTTCCAACCCGTAGGTCAACCGAAAGGTGCGGTCGAAGATTTCGAGGATATGCGTCCTGAGTTCCGTGTTACTGACGACCGACACCGGTATGAGCGGACCAAGCGCCTTTTTCAGGTCGCCCCGCACGCGGGAAGCCCTCGCGTTCGGCTCGAGGTACACCGCCAACACCGTGGACGTGCGATCACCCCACCATCGTTCATAAAGCGACCGGTCCAGCACGATCTTTCCGCCGTCCGTGGCGTAATCGTAAAAGATGCCGGCCACGGGAAACTCCTTCTGCCCGGCGCCGGTCGGCAAAGACAGCACGTCACCCACGTTGACGCCCAGCCGCCGGGCCAACACTTCCGAAACTACCACGCCCCGTTCGGCAATGGCCTGGCGGAGCCTGCGGGAAGAATCGCCGTCCACGAACAAGTAGCGACTCCGTTCCGCGTGCAGGGCCAGATCGCGCGCCGCGAGGTAAACCTGGGTGGATCCCACCTGCATGCGCATCTGACGGTAGGGGTCCACGGCTGCCACGCCCGGCACCTCCCCGGCAAGTCTGACCATTTCAGGGGAAATGCGAAAGACGTTGTCGTGCGCGTCGGCATCCAACCCTTCTTCGTGTGGCGTCACAACCAGATCCGCCATCAAGGTCTGATCGATCCACCGCTCGACGGTATCCCGGAAACTCTCGATCATCACCCCGACACCCACGACAATCGCAATGCCGACCATAAAAGCCGAGAGCGTCACGCTGTTTCGGCCCGAAGACCTGGCGATCTGATCCACGGCCAGGCGAGTCATGGACCCTGCCTTCAAGCCTGTCCCCGACGGATCTCCCCGCCGTTCGATCCCAAAGCGACCGGGATTCCGGCGTGATCGGGCAGAGGCCGCCAAACCCAGCAGGTGAATGCCCAAAGGAGAGAGCAGCGTGCATCCCAACAGGACGCAAAACGCCGCGGCATATCCAAACACGGGAAGACCGTTGACCGGACCAGGCAACGAGAGAAGCCCGGCCAGACCCAGCACCATCACGGCCAGGAAGGTCCACCGGCCATGATGATGCCGCGCGGTTTCATATTGTCCGGGCGCAATGGCCAACGCCGGCGAGGTCCGGCTCGCCTCCAGGCACGGGCCCAACGCCCCGATCACGGAGAGGACCATGCCCAAGAGGCCTCCTCCCAAGAGCACAGGCAAAGTAAACGGCAGTTCTCCAAAAGTCGCGATGCCATAGAGTTCGGAAACCGTTTCCCGTTCGAGCCCCACAAGCCAGTGCGCCAACCCGCTGCCGAGCACGGACCCCAGGCCTCCGCCGGCAATGCCGACGATGATCGCCTCCCCAAGAAACAACAGGGCAACGTGGCCCCGAACCATGCCGATCGCCCGCAGGATCCCGATCTCCCGTCGATATTGGACAACGGAAAATCCGACCGCGTTGTAGATCAGGAACGTGCCGACGAAGAGCCCGACCATACTGAGCGTCGTGAGGTTCAACTGAAAGGAGGTCAGCATCCGTTGTACCTGCGCGTCGCGCTGGGACGGACGATTGACGAGAACGGAAGGCCCCAACTGCCCTTGCAGTTCCCGGATCACGCGGTCCACGGAGACGCCGGGTGCAGTCACGACATCCACCCCATCGAGTTGGCCGAGTCGATTCAATTGCACCTGGGCGGCGGCAATGTCCATGACGGCCATGAAATCCCATCGTGTTTCATCGTCGGAAAACGCCAACACCCGGCTCACGGTCGTCTCGAAATGGTGTGGCCCGACGTGGACTGTCACGGGATCGCCTCGGGACACGCCCAAGCCGCTCGCCAACTCGCGATCCACAAAAATCGTTTCCGGGCTGAGCAAGGGATCCAGCGAGAATTCCTCGTCACCGGAGGCTTGCCGCATACCCGTCTCCCTGCCGAGTACGTCCAACAGGTCCAGCCCCCACACCATGCCGGCGCGGGTGTCTCCGTCAGCCGATTCGAGTGTGACGGACTGTGAAAGATACGGATGGACTGCCTGGACGTCAGGATGCCGGCGGATTCGTTCGATGAGCGTTTCGTCGAGTCGACGTTCCGCCCCCGAGATATGAATCGTGGCCTCGCCGACAACCCGCGTGACGGCTCGCTGAAACGATTCGAAGACGGTTTGATTCGCCAGGTAGATGGCCAGCACGGCCGCCACGCCGACGGCAACCCCGACTACCGTGAGCGTGGTTCTGAAAGGCCGGCTCGTCAAATGTTTGAAGGCCAAGGTGCCAAATAGGAATATCCGTTCCAAAAAATGTTGTCTCCTAAAATCCAGTTGTGGTAACGTATAAGAACTCCAAATAAGAACTTCCGTCAAAAAGCACGCGCGAGTCTCTTATGGCCAAAGTCAAATCGGCTTCTCGAGAGAGCAAGAACCATTCCAAGGAAAAATCCGGCGAAGTGCTTTCGCTGACTGCCCGGCAAAAGGAAATACTTCGTCTCGTGGCCCAAGGTCACACGAATCGGGAAATCGGCGAACAACTGAACATCAGCGTCCGGACGGTTGAAGTCCACCGGTTTAATCTGATGCGACGACTCCGCGTGCGAAACGTGGCCCAACTTCTCCGGCAAGCCATGACCCTACGGCTTATCACGAAGAATACTATCCCCACCGGCAAAGCCCACTGAGGGAACCTCTGATTTATTGCACTATCGGGCGTATGGCTGCGTTGTGTCCTCGCTCAACCCTCACCTATCTCTCTGATAAGCCTCGGGTTTCGCTCCGGGACGCCTTGCCCTGCATCCCGCTATCACAATAAATCAGGGGTTCCTGGATTCACTTCCTTCCATCCAACCGCCTGACGGGCATGCATGAACCTCGATGGCGATATGGACAAGCCCGAGATTCTTGGGAATGCGCTCCTTGTATTGCACGGGGGTTGCGGGATCGGGAGCCACAATAGCGATCACCACGGAATAGATATTCGGACCGATAGACCATAGATGAAGGTCGGTGACTTTGCTGTCTTCATCCTGTTCGATACTGTTCCTGATTTTGTCCCGGATGCTTTCCGGCCCCTGTTTGTCGAGCAGAATTCCGCTGGTGGTGCGCAGCAGGCCGAACGACCAGCTGGACACGAGGATGGCGCCGATAATGCCCACCACCGGATCCATCCAAGTCGAACCCAGGTACTTCGCGCAGAGCAAAGCCACGATTGCCAGAAGAGACGTGAGCGCATCCGCCAGCACGTGCAGATAGGCGGCCTTCAGGTTGTGGTCATGGTGGTGCGCGTGGTGGGAGCCGTCCGGGTTGTGGTGATCCTGATGGTCGTCCACCCGGAGAATGAAGACACTGGCTCCGTTGACCACCAACCCGAGAACGGCCACGAGAATGGCTTGATCGACGATGATCGGCACCGGGTGCAGAAGCCGGCTCACACTCTCCCAGGCCATCAGGAGGGCGAACAGAGCCAGCAGCACCGCACCGGTGAACCCGCCCAGGGCGTTGACCTTGCCGGCACCGAAACTGAACTCCTCGTCGTATGCGTGACGTCGCGCATAGACGTACGCGAAGGCATTGAGGCTAAGAGCGCCGGCGTGCGACGCCATGTGCAGGCCGTCGGCCAATAACGCCATGGATCCCGTCAGGACGCCCGCGATGATCTCCACGACCATCATCGTGCCGGTGACGGCAATGACGATCAGCGTCCGCCGCTCCCCCGGACGCTTCAGGTCCTGTCCGAACGTATGGCTATGTTGCCAGGGCTGGACGTCGTCGCCGTGCATGTTTCCGTCTTTCCCGAAACCGCATCAGAGTTCCTGTAACGCTCCGCGACAGTCCATGAGCGAGGCGTAGCCTTTCCGTTGCAAGAGTTCGCCGAGTTCCTTTTCCAAGCGTTCAAACACGCCGACCCCCTCGTCAACGAGGGCCGTTCCGATTTGCACGGCGGACGCTCCGCATAAAATATGTTCGAATACGTCCGCGCCCGAGACGATCCCCCCGGTCCCGATAATGGGCATCCGGCCATCAAATAACTTCCAGAAGGCCCGCACGTTGGCCAAGGCCACGGGTTTGATTATCGCGCCGCCCAGGCCGCCGAACCCGCCTTTGGGCTTGATGACCACGCGTTCCTCGTCCGGGTCGACCACCAACCCGTTGCCCACGGAATTGATGAGCGACAGAAAATCGACTCCGACGTCCTGCAACATCCGGGCCGCGGACTCATGGTGCACCGGATCGAAATACGGAGGCAGCTTGACGCCAATCGGCACGGTGACGATGTCCTTCAATTCCAGGAGTAACGCGCGGGAGGCCTCCACGTCATAGCCGATCTGCGGTTTTCCCGGAATATTCGGACATGAGAGGTTGACTTCGATGAGATCGGGCGAAGCGGCCGTGATCGCCCGGGCCGCTTCGAGAAAATCAGGGGGGCTAAGACCGGCAACGCTTGCAATAATGGGTTTCCCGAACTGCCGAAGGATTGGAATAATGGTGGCGTAGGCCGGATAGCCAAGATTGGGCAGCCCCATGGAATTGATGGAGCCCCCGGGAAAACTGTAATACCGGGGCTCCGGGTTGCCCTGCCGGAACGCCGGCGTCATGGACTTGGTCACGATCGCCCCGCTCCGGCTCCGGCCCAAGGCTTCCAGTTCTTCCCGGGTGACGCACAAGGCCCCCGAGGCATTCATCAGGCAGGTTGAAAAACGGACGTTGGCAATCGTGGTCGAAAGATCCATCTCAGGTCGTTCCGGGGACATGGGACACCGGATACACTTGTCCGCCTTCCAGTTCGTACACGTGATCCCCGACCCGTGCGGCGGATTCCGAGTGCGTAACGAAAACCACGGTCTGGGAGGCTTCCTTGGACACGCGCCGGATCAGCGCCACGATCTCTTTGGCGGTCCGGGAGTCGAGATTGCCCGTGGGTTCGTCCGCCAGCAGGATGCGCGGGCTATGAACAAGAGCGCGGGCTAAGGCCACGCGTTGTTGTTCTCCACCGGATAATTCCCAGGGCCGATGCCCGGCCCGGTGGGAAACCCCCACCCGCTCGAGCGTCTCTGCCACGCGTTCTCGAATGACCGTCGACGACGTCTTCTGGAGCCGTAAGGGCAACCCGACGTTTTCGGCGGCTGTCAACCCGGGAACCAGATGGAATGCCTGAAAGACCATGCCGATCATCTCCCGTCGATACCGGGTCCATTCCGCATCGGAAAACCCGTGCGTGGGCTGGTCATCGAGACGAATGGCCCCGGAAGTCACGGTATCGAGACCCGCAACCAGGTTCAGAAGCGTGCTTTTCCCGCTTCCACTCGGGCCCATGATCACACAAAATTCTCCGGAGGCAACGTGAAGGTCCGCGTCCCGAAGCACGGAGACCGTGACGCTGCCCCGTTCATAGACTTTGCAGACGCGATCCAAGGTGATCGTAGACACCGATACCTCTTTCGACGTTGCGAGCGCGTGACGGCGGCCTTGCCATCACGATTCCGTATAGCACATGATGGAAACGTCCAACAACACGAGCTGACGGGACGTGCGGAACATCGGAGGTGATCGTGAGATTGCCGCTCACGTCCCGGACCGGGAAAAACATGACCGCCCGATTGCTTCGCCGATTCCTCCACATGGTGTTTCCCATGAATTGCCGGACGTGCGACAATGCCCTGGAGGAGGACCCTGTTCCCTTTTTTTGCCAACGCTGCTGGAACCGGATTGAGCCCATCCGTTCGCCGAGCTGCCCTCGCTGTGCGCAACCCTTTCCTTCTCCGCATGCGCTGGCTCATAGTCCCGAACATCTGTGCGGCCCGTGTCGAAAACACCCGCCGGCCTATCACCGGGTCTGGACGCCCTATGCCTACCAATCTCCCTTGAAGGAAGCCATCGGGCTCTTGAAGTACCGGGGCAAGACTCAGTTGGCCCCGGCCCTGGCCGGACTGATCGCCCAAACCCACCCTGCCCCCACGAACGTCGATGTCCTGATCGCCGTCCCGTTGCACCCCGACCGCCTGCGGGAACGGGAATATAATCAGGCGCTCCTGTTGGCCCACCACTTGGGCCGACAATGGAATCTTCCCGTTCTCATCGACGTGCTCAGGCGGACAAAGCCTACCACGCCCCAAACGTCCCTCACGCGAAGGGAGCGGCTCAAGAATCTTCGAAGATGCTTTGCCGTGGCGACCCCTTCCGCGGTCGAGGGAAAAACCACGCTGCTCGTGGATGACGTATTCACCACGGGTACGACGGTCAATGAATGCGCCAAGGCGCTCAGAAAAGCCGGCGCGGAGGCCGTCTACGTTCAGACCCTGGCCAGGATGAACGCCCATGAATAGTGAGCCGCGAGAAATGAACCTCTTGACTTTGTAGATGGTTTTATCTAGTCTAAATACCTGAGTATAGATGCTTGGCTCGGATCCGTGGCCTCTGTGGAGGAAAAATATCATGTTTGCCGGACAGTATCACTGTAAACTCGACGAAAAAGGTCGCTTCATTTTCCCGACTCCTTTGCGCGAGCAGGTCGAGGGAGACCGCGTAATTTTCGTCAAGGGGCAGGATCTTCCGTTGTCCGCCTATTCGGTGCAAGAGTGGGAAAAAGTCCTTGCGCGCGTCAAAGAATCGTTTGACGAGGATCAAAGCCGGCTCTTCATGCACTACGTCGTGGCTGAAGCCGCGTCTTCTGAAATCGACAAGACGGGCCGGGTCCTCATCCCCGGACGGCTGAGAAAAGTCATCCCGCTTGAAGACGACCTGGAAATCGTGGTCGTGGGCATGTTTCACCGGTTGGAAATCTGGAATCCTTCCGAATGGCGTCGCTATCTCATGCAGCATGATGAGCAATTGGAAGAAAACCTTGGCAAAATGCTCGACCTGCTTTAGAGAACCTTAGGCCACCGGCATCCACATATTCCAAACGCCCGTTGGCATTTCTTTACACACCCTACGAACCAAACCCGTGCCTCCATCGGATCGACCGATTGACCTGCCTCAATACGTGTTAAGAAACGGCAGAGGTGGCCCGGTTGGCGTCTCCAACGTCCATCTCTTACGAGACACGGCCATTAACGCTTTCTCACGATCCCGCAAGAAACCCGGATGGCCGCGTCTTTCCGCCGAAGCCGTCTTGCAGGCCACGCGTTTCTCCCTGACCGGCAACGCCCTTTCGCTCACCCTGCCCCTTCCCCCGAGCATCAACCGGCAATATGCCACGGTCAACGGACGCCGCGTGTTGTCGGCAACAGGGCGTCGCTACAAGGTCACGGTCGGCCAATTGCTCATGACGGCCCCATCTTCATCCGAATGGACCGCTTTCTTGCAGAAGGTCCAGGAACACTTCCTGACACTAACCATCCATTTTTACTTTCCGACACTGTTACGACGGGATATCGATGGGGGGCTGAAAATCGCTCAAGACGCCCTCTGTGAAGCCATGAACCTCAATGACAATCGGATCATGGAAATTCACCTGTATAAGACTCTGGACCGGGACAACCCCCGACTTGAATGCATCCTGGAACTGGCGCGTCCCTTGAGCCCCGGGATTCGCAAAGCCTCCAAGCGCTCTGAGCAAGTCCTGGTCAAATCTCTTCGCAAAGCTCAACCTCGAAGCCGCAAGCGGTAATCCCCCTCGAAGCGTTCCCTTGCTTTTCGTCGATTCTCCTTGGTATGCAGAATTGTTCGTCCTGAACCTCAAAACGGAGCATACCGGGCATGCGTATTCCATTATCCTGTCTTATCAGTCTCGTCCTGTTAGGAATCTGTTACGTTCCGCAACCCGTCTCCGCCGAGCGGATTCTTTTTAACGCGCAGCAGAAGGCGCAGCTTCAACGAGTCCGGACAATTTTCGCCAAAACGGTCACGCTGACGGAAAAGGGGATGGTCGATCCGATCCTGATCCAGAAGGCGGTGTCCGACCGGCTGACCGCAACCGGGTTCGCCGTCGTCACTGCCGGGAATGAGCCGCATGACGTCGTGCTGAAGGTGAGGTGCGATGAGCGAAAGCCGTGGGGGGGAGTCAGGAAATCCGATGGAGAGATGCAGCAGCCGGGGGCGCCGTCCCGCAATTGGAAAGGACCGGCCTGCCAGTTGAGCTACTTCTTCGACGGCCGGAAGGGACCCTGGCAGTATGAGGTCCGGACCACTTTCGACAATGCGTGGGAGGCGTCACGGGCCAACGGGCACGGCGACGCAGGCCAATTCGCGTTGAAGCACCTCGGCCAGGCCTTGCGGGACAGTGACTTCCCGCTTGATCTGGCAGCGGAATGGAAACAGGCCAAGCGGCTTTCTTCCCTTTTGACCGATCCCCAAACCGACAAGGCCGTCAAGCTCAAAATCCTCTCGCTCGCCGGTCACGTGCCGGGAGACACCATGCTGCAGGCCCTGCAACAAATCCGAACCCAGGCCGACTTCGCCGTCCCGGCCACGGTCGCCTTGGGGTTCATGGGCGAACCGGCCATTCCGACTCTCATGGACCTCTTGGCCGATCCATTAGTGGATATCCAAGCCGCCGCCGCGCAAGCGCTCGGGGAAATTGGAGCGCACAGCGGCAACATCGAAATCCTGCCGCCTCTGCTAGCCAAGATGGAGGCGCCTGACGTTCATCTTCGCGTTCAAACGGAAATCGTCAGAGCCATCGGGAAAACGCCGGACCTGCGGTCACTCGAACCGCTTGAACGGTTCGCCCTGAAGGTATGGACTGCCCGTTCAGACGATCCACTCATGCAGGAACTCAGGGAAGCCGTGGATTGGAGCATGTGGCAGATCAACCCCACCGCGCATACCGACGAATAGGCTCCGTTTTCGGCGAAGTGCCGAAATGGCGCGCCCGAGAGGAGTCGAACCTCTAACCTTTTGATCCGTAGTCAAATGCTCTATCCATTGAGCTACGGGCGCGCGTTCTGGCTGTGCGATGGAAGTGATCTCCTGAAGGACTCAATCTTATACAAGTCCTTGCGGAGCCGGTCAACTCGGCCGGTCGGGTGAGCACCCATGCCGCATTGGATCGTCGGAATGATCTCAGCCGACGGAGGCGAGTGAGGGAACGGGGGTCCCGAAGAGCGTGGAGGCCGAGGCATCCTCAACCCTGATCGTGATCCGGTCTCCGAGTGAGAGAGAAAGCGCGTCTTTGTCCCAGACCACGGTCACGTTGCTTTCCGTGTGCCCCATCCATTGCCGGGACGATTTTCTCGCGTTGCCTTCCACCAGCACTTCCACCTCCGTTCCGATCAACTGCCGGTTTTTCCCGGAGGAAATCGTTCGCTGGAGTTCGACGAGCTGCGTCACCCGCTCCGATTTGACGGATTCAGGGACGTCATCGGGGAATTTTCGATAGGCAATCGTGTTCTTTCGTTCCGAATACTTGAAAATATAAGCCGATTGAAATTCGATCTCCCGCACCAGCTCATAGGTTTCGAGAAATTCCTCGTGGGTCTCGGTGCAAAACCCCGCGATGATATCCGTGCTGAGGGTCATGTCTCCCTGCCTCCGGATTTCGGCCACCAAGGCCCGGTACTTCGCCCGCGTATACGACCGTCCCATCAGGTCCAGGATGCGATCGCTCCCCGCTTGAAGCGGAAGATGAATTTGCCTGCACACGTTCGGGTGATGCGCCACCACCTCGATCAGGTCAGGCGGAAAATCCTTGGGGTGCGGGGACGTGAAGCGGACGCGTTCGATACCCGGCACGTCGGCCACATCCGACAGGAGCCTGGCGAACGCAACCTCGTCACTTTGATACGAATTGACGTTCTGCCCCAGAAGCGTGACCTGTTTGTACCCTTGAGCCGCGAGGACATGCGTTTCTTCCAGAATCCCCTGCGCAGGGCGAGACCGTTCTCTCCCGCGGGTGTAGGGCACCACGCAGAAACTGCAAAAATTGTCACAGCCCCGCATGATCGCGATCCAGGCGTTGACCCCGGGCTTGCGTTCCGGAAGAATCGCTTCGTAGGTTTCGTATTCCGACAGATCCACGGCCATCGACGGTTCGCGAAGTTCCAGGGCCTTCGTCAGCAGGTCCGGCAGTTGCCGATAGGAATCCGGTCCCGCGAGCACGTCGATGACGGGTTGCGACTCCATCAATTCTTTTTTCAGATTCTGGGCCATGCACCCCAGGACGCCGATGACCACCTGCCGTGATTGCTTCATCGCCTTCCACTCGGCCAGATGGCCGTAGACCCGGTTATGCGCGTTTTCCCGGATCGCGCAGGTATTCATCAGCACCACGTCGGCCTGTTCCGGATGCTCCGTAAACGCAAACCCCCGGTCTTTCAACAACGACCGCACCAATTCGGTGTCATATTCATTCATCTGACAGCCGAACGTTTGAACGTAGACGCGATAGGACACTTGGGAACCTCTTGAACCGTTGCTCGGCACTTTGCTACGCCGGCAACGCAGCTTCCTTGTCAAAGGATTGAAACACCGGAATCGGAAATCGCCTTGGCCGCGGCGGTTCCTCATCCGCCAATTTCCCCAAGGCCGCATGGTCCATGACCCCGGTCAGTCTGACCTGCCGTATCTGATTGGCCAACGAGCCGGAACCGGCCACGCTCACCCGGATAAAATTATCCGTCAGGCCGGTCCATAAACCGTCCTTGCCCATGGATTCAAACAACACCAGGCAATCCCTGTCGAGAAATCGCTGGTAGAACTGCGCACGTTTCGTCGCAGACAGCCGCGAAAGCAACCGGCTCCGGGCCTTGATGACCGCCGGCGGCACGGGATTGCCCAAACGAGCGGCCGGGGTCCCCGGTCGAGTGGAATAGCTGAACACGTGAGCATAAGCCAATGGCAGATCACGCACCACGTCGCAGGTCGCCGAAAACTCACGATCGGTTTCTCCGGGAAACCCGACGAGCACGTCGGTGCCAACACAGACGTCAGGGATCTTTTGTACGACGTCTTCCACCCAAGCCCGATACTCGCTCACGGTATAACGACGGTTCATCGCCGACAGGATTCCGTCATGCCCGCTCTGCAGGGGAACGTGTAAAAACCGGCACAGCTTCCTCGAGGTGCTCATATACTCGAGAAGCGCGTCGGGGATGGTCGTGGGCTCGATGGAAGAAATTCGGATGCGGGCCAATCCGGGGATACGTTCCAACCGTTGAATCAGGTCGAGAAGTCCTTCGGACCCATTGGCGAATCGCCCGACGTTCACGCCGGTCAGGACCAGTTCCCGGTGGCCTCGTTCCACCAGTCGTTCAGCCTCTCGCACCGCGTCGTCGGCTAGCCGGCTTCGTTCCCGGCCCCTGGCAAACGGGATCAGACAAAAGGAACACATGAAATTGCAGCCGTCCTGGATCTTCAAATTAGCTCGCGTCGTCGCGTATTCCCCCACCCCGTCCTGAACGAAATCCTCCCGGCTCATGGATCCCGAATGCCGGACAAACGTCGACGCTCGTTTTTGCACGTGAGGCATCTCTTCCAGATAGTCCGGCAGCAACATTTTGTATTGGTTGCCCAATACCAGGTCCACCCCCGGAAGGTGCTGTAAAGTATTGAGCCCGGTCTGTGCATAGCATCCCGTCACCGCCACGAACGCCCGCGGCGAGTGGCGCAAGGTCCGGCGAATGACCCGCCGGCAATCGGCCTCGGCATTCTCCGTCACGCTGCACGTGTTCAACACAAGCACGTCGGTCGGCTCTCCATAGGCCACCTGTTCGTAACCCATGTTCGTAAACCGGTCGGTCAGAACCGCGGTCTCCGATTGATTGAGACGACACCCGGCCGTGTAAAAAGCGACTTTTTTCTTCATGCGTCCAGGATCCCGTTTGGAGAGAAATATTATAGAGAACCCGCCCGCATGCCCACAACCGTTGACGATTGGTATGAAAATAAATCCCCGAATCCGTCATTCCCGACGTTAGTAATCGGGAATCCAGTGTCTTTTGTCTTCACGAACGAAAAAACAACGACGCTGGATCCTCGATTAAAAATGTCGAGGATGACAGAGTGGCGTGATGTGCCCCATTTTCATCACTTGGTGTGCAGGCGGCAAGCCTGCATGAAAGATTCCTGTGTCTAGTCCCATAAAAAGGACAAATCTATGTCAATCACAAAAACGAATTGCCCAAGGGCATAGTTAGGAGTAGAATGAACAGGAGTTGCCGAAGGCATGGTTGTTCAACGTCTCGTCTTAGGTGCCGTATGACCCACCCGTTTGCGATTGCACCGATCGTCCTCTCATTGCTGCTTGCCCTGCCCGGCTTGAGCGTAGCGCAGCCTACCCTGCCCGTGGAGCCGGACGAAGAAACCCGGCTGGAAGAAATTTACGACCATGAAACGCGCATGGTCATCTTTTTGTATTCCTTGAAAGGGACGGAAGAAGTCGATTACGTGGTCGGGCGAAAAGTCTGGGAGCACCAGCGAAGCGTGTATGGCAATCCCGTGTACTATCTTGAATCCTATCCCCTGTTTTACTGGTGGAACCACACGATGTGGAATGATCCCGAACAGGACGGAGTCAATGGGAACGAACTCGTCTATAAAGAAGACGTTGATTTTGACGCGACCCGCTACAAACCCTGCCTTTTTAACGGGCAACGCTGCTGAACGCTTCCGGCCTCCGCATGCCCTTCAGGGGATAGCGGCACTCTCCCGGATGCGAACAGCCTCCCTCAGACTCACGCGATACCGGCCCCATGCCACTTCTTGAACGGTCCCAAACAGCCCCATCTTCCCTTCGCAGCCGGCTGGCGTCCGTTCGCCTCTTGCCCGGTCAGGTCGTGGCGTTAGCCGCCGCGGCCCTGATCTTCATCGGCGCGGCCCTCCTCATGCTCCCGTTTGCCACCCCGGACGGCATGGAATTACGGTTCATCGACGCCCTGTTTACCGCGACCTCGGCCGTGTGCGTCACCGGGTTGATCGTGATGGACACCCCGCATGAATTCACCACCTTCGGGCAAATCGTCATTCTACTGCTGATCCAAATCGGCGGGCTGGGTTACGCCTTGCTGGCCACGATTATCCTGCTGGCCCTGGGGCATCGCATCGGCCTACGGGACCGGATGATGCTGGCCGAAACGCTGAGCACGTTCGACATGGCCGGCTCGATTCGCTACGTCAAAATCGTGGCCATCGCGACCGTGGCGTTGGAAGGATTGGGGTTTCTCTTTCTTGCTTTACGCTTTTCACAAGACATGCCGTGGGGTGAAGCCCTGTATTCCGGGCTTTTCCATTCCATCTCCGCCTTCAACAACGCGGGGTTCGCTCTGTTCTCCGACAGCCTGATTGCCTATCGATCCGACCTGTCCATCAATCTCATCGTGACGGTCCTGGTCATTCTCGGCAGTATCGGTTTCCTTGTCTTTCAAGACGTGCAGGACAATCTCAAGGGCCGACGTTTTCGGCTTCAGACGCACACGAAACTCGTGATCGTGGTCACCCTGGTCATCCTCGTGTCAGGCACGCTCGGCATCACGGTCCTGGAATGGAACAATCCACAGACGTTTCAGCCCTTGAGCATCGGAGAACGCCTGGCCACGGCGCATTTCCACGCGATGTCCCGGACCGCGGGGTTTACGACCATGGATATCAGCGCCATGAATGACGCGACCCTGTATTTTCTGCTGCTGTTGATGACCATCGGCGGCTCACCCGGCAGTATGTCGGGAGGGATCAAGACGACGACGTTCGCCATCATCTGGGTGACGATCTGGGCGGTGCTTCGACGCCGGCACGACGTCGAAATCTTTCATAGGAGAATACCGAGAGAACTGGTGGTCCGCGCGTTTTGCCTGGCGATCCTGGCCTTCACGGCCATCACCCTGTTCACGCTGGTCCTCGACTTTACGGAAGACCGCCCGTTTTTGAGCATCATGTTCGAAGTTACGTCGGCGATGGGAATCGTCGGGATGTCCCTCGGAGACGGAGACGGGCGAAGCTTCTCCGCCCTGTTCACCGACTTCGGCAAGCTGGTGATTATCGCCTCGATGCTGATCGGCCGGTTCGGGCCGCTCCTCATCGGCCTGTTCGCCGTTTACACCACCACCACCCCCCGGTACCGCTATCCGGAATCCAGGGTGATGATCGGATAAGAGGCCTCGTTATTTCAGCCGGCGCTGCAGGACCAGAACAAACGCCACCAGGGTGGGCAGCGGGGCAACCAGCAAGGGGAGCAGCCAGCCCCACGCATTTTTCCCACGGACGCGCGCCTGGTCGTAGATCCAGACAAACACCCACACCACCAGCAGGAAGTAGTTGATCCCCAACCAGTGCGTGGTGCGCGTGGTGAGTTCGCTCGTGCTCCCACCCGTCGCGGCATTCCAAAAGAGCGCCTGCAGGACGCCAAACGTCACCAACAGGGTGATGACAATCCGTTTGCTCCACACGTACATGAGGCACGCCTCCTTTTGTAGAATGAATCAAGGTCCGGATGTGATTTTGGTTGAAGCACTGTCCCCCTTATGCAACGGGTAGAATAGTATGGATGCCGGCAAAAATCGAGACTCGACGACCAGAGAGATCCTCGTTGTCATCGCCACGCGAGCCGAAAGAATCCTGTGGATGACTGGAAAACGCCCTTCTCATCCTGTGCATAACACAAAATGTTTCCTTATAAATTTCTGAATCACAAGCGTTTTCGTTGTTCCCAGGCTATACACTGTATTCCAGTCTTGACAACAAGAAGCACAATATTTAGTATTGGCAGCTCAAGTCAGGCTCTAAGGATAGTGTCATCTTGAGCAAATAAATTCCAACTAAAAGGTATAAATTACACTTTGAAGGTTGCTAAACGGTGAAGATCGAACGCCGTTTCACCCGAGTCGAAGAATCTCCATACGAAGGTATTCCGTTTTCCACCCGGTCTTCGGAAATCAGGAATCCGGACGGCTCCGTTGTATTCCAGCTTGATGACATTCAGGTCCCGGATCAGTGGTCCCAACTGGCCGTGGACATTCTGGCCCAAAAATATTTCCGGAAAGCCGGGGTGCCACAGGTCGATGCCGATGGCCAACCCATCAAGGATGAGCAAGGGAACCCGGTCACGGGCGGCGAACGTGATGCCCGGCAGGTGTTTCATCGCCTGGCGGGCTGCTGGACGCAGTGGGGCGAGACCCACGGGTATTTCGACACGGACCGGGACGCCCGGGCTTTTTATGCCGAACTGTGTTACATGCTGGCCAGACAAATGGCCGCCCCCAATTCACCGCAATGGTTCAATACGGGTCTGCACTATGCCTATGGCATCAGCGGCCCCTCGCAAGGACATTTTTTCGTCGATCCCCACGCCCGGAAACTAAAACTGTCCAAAAACGCCTACGAACGGCCTCAAGTTCACGCCTGCTTCATCCAATCCGTCGATGACGACCTCGTCAACGACGGCGGGATTATGGATTTGTGGGTCCGCGAGGCCCGCTTGTTCAAATACGGGTCGGGCACCGGAACCAACTTCTCCAGGCTCAGGGGAGAAAACGAGCCGTTGTCGGGCGGAGGAAAATCTTCCGGGCTGATGTCCTTCCTTCGGATCGGGGACCGGGCGGCGGGCGCGATCAAATCGGGCGGTACCACCCGGCGGGCCGCCAAAATGGTGTGCCTGGATCTGGACCATCCCGATATCGAAGAGTTCATCGACTGGAAGGTGATTGAGGAACAGAAGGTAGCCGCCATGGTGACCGGATCCAGGATCTGCGCCGGTCAGTTGAACGCCGTCCTGAAGGCCTGTCATCAAAAAAATGTCGGCGGTCCCGATACGGTCGAAATCGACCCCGAACGCAACCGCCCGCTCAAGGAGGCCGTCCGCGCGGCTCGTCAAGCCAGCGTGCCCGAGGCCTATATCCAACGGGTCTTTGCCTATGCACAAGAAGGCTATACCCATTTCGTGTTTCATGAATATGATACGAACTGGGACAGCAAGGCCTACCAAACGGTATCAGGGCAAAACTCCAACAACAGCATTCGCGTGCCCAACGGATTTTTTGATGCGCTGCGGCAGAACGGCGAGTGGCAGCTCATCCGCCGGACGGACGGAGCCGTGGCCAGAACGCTCAAAGCCAAGGATCTGTGGGATCGCGTCTGTTGGGCGGCCTGGATGTGCGCCGACCCGGGGATTCAATACGATACCACGATCAATGAATGGCATACGTGCCCCGAGGACGGACGCATCAACGCCTCCAATCCGTGCAGCGAATACATGTTCCTGGATGATACCGCGTGCAACCTGGCGTCTCTGAACCTGGGCGCCTTTATGACGCCTGACGGTGAATTCGACATCCCGGCGTATCGACACGCCATCAGGCTCTGGACGATCGTCCTGGAAATCAGCGTACTCATGGCGGGATTCCCGAGCCGGCCCATTGCCGAAAAGAGTTTTCGCTTTCGCACGTTGGGGCTGGGCTATGCCAACCTCGGATCCCTGCTCATGCGAAAGGGTATTGCCTACGATTCTCCCGAGGCATTGGCGATCTGCGGAGCCCTGACCGCGATCCTGACCGGCGAGGCCTATGCCGCTTCAGCGGAGATGGCGGCGGAACTCGGCCCGTTCCCCGGGTTTGAGAAGAACCGCGAGCCGATGCTGCGGGTCATGCGAAACCATCGAAGGGCGGCGTATCAGGCCAAACCCGACGACTATGAAGGCCTGACGATGACGCCGAATGGCATTGACCAGGCTTCCGCTCCCGCCGCACTGGTACAGGCCGCGCAGGAGACCTGGGACCGCGCCATCGAATTGGGCAAAGCCCACGGTTTCAGAAACGCGCAGGCCACGGTGATCGCCCCCACGGGCACCATCGGGTTGGTCATGGACTGTGATACCACGGGGATCGAGCCCGATTTTGCGCTCGTCAAATTCAAGAAACTGGCCGGCGGCGGTTACTTCAAAATCATTAATCAAAGCCTGCCCCCGGCGTTAAAGGGACTCGGCTATTCCCAGGAGCAGATCCACGACATCATCACCTATGCCACGGGCACCCGGACCCTGAAACAGGCTCCGCACCTGAATCACGAATCACTCCGCGCCAAGGGGTTTACCCCGGAAGTGCTCGATCGCCTGGAAGCGACGTTGGACGAGGTTTTTGAAATTCAATTCGCTTTCAATAAATGGACGTTGGGTGAGGAGTTCTGCCGGGACGTCCTCGGCTTCTCCGACGACCAACTCAACGATCCCCAGTTCACGATTCTCAACGCGTTGGGCTTTACCCAGGAAGAAATTCTCGCGGCCAATGATTTTTGCTGCGGGACCATGACGATAGAAAAGGCGCCGCACCTCAAAGACGAACATCTTCCGATTTTTGACTGCGCCAACCGGTGCGGTCGCATCGGGAAACGGTTCATTTCCACGCAGGCACACATCCGGATGATGGCCGCGGCCCAGCCGTTCATCAGCGGAGCCATCAGCAAGACCATCAACATGCCTTCGGATTCCACCGTCAGAGACGCGGAAGACGCGTACCTCATGGGATGGCAGCAGATGCTCAAGGCCGTGGCCTTGTATCGGGACGGGTCCAAACTGAGCCAGCCCCTCAACGCCTCGACGGACCCGACCGAAAAATCCGAACGTCATGACGACGTCATGAAGGCGGCCCAACAGGTGACGGAACGGGTGCTGGTCCGGTATCTCGCCAAACGTCGCCCTCTTCCCTCACGACGAGGAGGCTATACGCAAAAGGCCATGATCGGCGGTCACAAGATCTATCTCCGCACCGGGGAATACGAGGATGGGACGCTCGGAGAAATCTTTCTGGACATGCACAAGGAAGGTGCGGCGTTTCGCAGCCTGATGAACTGTTTTGCCATCGCCATTTCATTAGGCCTCCAACACGGCGTGCCGCTTGAAGAATTCGTCGAAGCGTTCCTGTTCACCCGCTTCGAACCCAACGGCCCGGTCAACCTCAACGACCACATTAAAATGTCGACCTCGATCATCGACTACATTTTCCGTGAATTGGCCATTACCTATCTGGACAAAAAGGAACTCGCCCAGGTCAACCAGGATGACCTGCGTGGGGATTCCGTCAAACAGGACCCCGAATGCACGGACGACGAACCGGCCGATCCCCGCACCATCACGACGACGGCCATCGATCCGGAACTGTTTCCCGCTCGGCAACGAATTAAAGGGGACGTTGGAAATGGAAACGGCCAGGGAAACGGAAAAATCGCACACAAGATCGAGCTGAAACGGGAAACCCTGACC
>VXOF01000112.1 GCA_009840285.1 Nitrospira sp. SB0662_bin_26 | reverse complement strand
AAACACGACCCGAACGCATAGGCCCATCGAGACCCGCCGGGAACGGGCTCATTCAGCATTTTGGCCTGAATGGTTTTCAGGCCGACGCGTTCATCGACAAAGTCGACGACTTTTTCAAATGCGTTGGGTTGGTTGGTGGTATCGCCGTTCATAAAGACGCTACAGGAGCCGGATTTGGCCTTTCACGCCGGCCTTGTATTCGACGTCAATGATTTGCACTTCCCCGGCGGCATTGACTTGCATCGGCAGAACGTCGAGAGCCCGCGGGGCCGGGCCGTCCAGCACTTTGCCCGCCTCGTCATAGATGCTCAAATGACAGGGACACAGAAAGACCCCATCCGGGAAATTTTTGGTTCTACGCCACTTGTACCCGCATCCCAAATGCGGACATTTTCCGGAAAATCCAATGTAGGGCGCCTTGGCTTTATTCACCCACACCAGATCTCCCTTATGGTCATAAAACTTTTTGTCTTTCCCGCCGTAGACGGCCTTTTGCACTTCAGGCGTGGCCTTCACGACCCAGATGTTTTTTTCGATCTGTTGTTCGGGCATAAAGGCTTCCTTGAAGCCCCGCGTGAACTTGAACTGGTATCCGATGTTATCTTTCCTGATTTTGCGAACGTTTCCGACGGAAAACCACGTATTATCAAACGGCTTGTACATGGGTTTCATGAGATATTTTAAAACGGGGAACGCCAAGGGAAGAGCGATCAACGTCCCGATGGCATGCGTCATGTTCATAAAAAAGCTGCGGCGGGGCACCCCCTGTTCGAGTTGGGGCAAAGGCACAAGAATTTCGCCGGGCTCCACGTGGAGACGATCCTCCAGGTGGGCAATTTCCACGTCATGATGCGTGACGTAGGCGTCGCGATCCAGCACGGGACACGTCCTGAATTCCTCCAGTGAACCCCGCAAAATGATTTCTTCTTCATTCGGGATTTCCTGGACCTGGCCGATCGGGACCTGTCGATCCACGCCTTGGCCGTTCCCCTCCCTGACGACCACGTGACTGATCTCAAGGGATAGCGGATCGACAATAACCTTGGAAATGCTGCCGACTTCCCCGTCGGCGCACCGCGCTTTTGCCTTAATTTTCGGTTGCATCGACCACCCGGAATGAGGTTATTTCATTTTGATGGGCTTCGGCGTGTTGACCGATGTATCTTTCAACGTCGCCAAAAAGGCCACCAGCGCGTCTACCTCTTCATCGAACATCAGGTCTTTATATTTGTCCGGCATTTTGCCCTTCTTGTACTGCTTGTCGAATCCTTCGGCCTTCCAACTCTTGGGGTCCAGGATTTTTTGCCGGAGGGCTTCAGGCGTCATGAGATTGCCGATATTGTCCAACTCCGGTCCCCGCTTCTTCCCGCCCTTTCCGAAGAGTTTGTGACAGTTGTAACACTCTTGCAGTTCCCATTGCTCCTGGCCCAGCGCTACCAGGTCACCTGCCGCGGCCGTTGAGGCGGGCGTCGCGGCTTCCTCCACGACCTGTACGCCACCGCCCAGGATTTTCAATTGTTGCTCGATCGAGACAGCGCGCTCATTCAGGGCTTTGGCCCGTGCGATCAGTTCTTCGGCTTTGCCTTGCTGGGTCCTGGCCCGGCGCGCTTTCAGGATCTTTTCGATTTTTCCTTTTTCGACTTCCGGGTCGTACTGAGGCAGGCCGCTCGCTCCGCCGATGTAGACCCCGGAAAGCACAAGGTAAAACAACACCAGGCCGATGATGGCCTTTATGCCCTCAAGACGATTCAGGGAGGGCGCATCCAGCAGGATGAACACACCCGCGCCGAGCATGGCATAAATAAAGAACATGACCTGAAAGACGAGGGGGAAGTGCGTGGCCTTTGCCACCGCGACCAACACGATCCCCACGATGACACCCACGACGCCTTTCTTGATGATATTTCGGATCAAACTTTGCTCAGCCATACTCGCTTTCCACCTCCGTTACTCCGCACCGGCAGGTACCGGAGCCCCTTGCGGGGCCTCTGCTTTTTGGCCGGTGTTTCTCAACGTCACGACAATGGCGAAACTGACGACGAGATAAAAGATCAGGGTGACTCCCGTAATCCACCAGGCGGAATAAGCCAGCGTGGGCGTAAAGGCTTCCGGAGTAAAGTCCGGCACCAGGTTATACACGTGAAAGTATTTTCTCGTGAGGGATCGAACCGTCCCCATCAGGCCCATGGTCCAGATTGCACTGAACGCCAGGAAAATCAGGACGAATTGAGACGTGAAGTCGATCTTCCCCCAGATGATGGTTCCGCTCCTGATGGCCCGGTTGTAGAGAATGTAGTTCACGACGGTCAGAAAGACCAGCGTGAACGCGGCCGCATTTTTCGCCGGCATCAGCGCCAACTCACTGGCCCAGGAAGGAAGCTCCAACTCTTCGGTGGCCAACCCTTGAGTCGCCACGAATCCGTGCGGCGTCATCCAGATGGCGTTGGCGACCACAATCATCAGGAATCCCACCTTGATCATGGTGAAGCACGAAACGGTAAACCGCAAACCCGGAAGCCGGCTCAGGATCGGCGGCAGCACGATCAGTGCCGCCAGGAAAATCAGCGACTGCCATTCAGGCGGCGGGAACAGTTTCCAGGCGACGCCCATGACCACCGGAATGAGAATCACGGCGAGCATGACCATCCCGGAGATACGCACCTGCTCCACGCCTTGAATCCGCTTCATACTCAGCCAGATATAATAGTTGCTGGCCAGGAAAATCAGGCCGACCATGGCCCCTTGCATCTCAAAAAACATCGACAGTTGGTCCGCCATCATGTACGGGCAGATGGACGCGTCATAATCACAGAGTTCATAGGCCAGGAGATACCCCATGAAGGGGAGAAACAACAGGGCGCCCACGCCGATCATATTCCCCACGAACCCCATCCAATCATAGTAGGAGCGCTCTTCATCCGTCTTGGCGCCCATGTACATGTACGCCGCCACCAGTCCCGCGATAAACCCGCCGAACGTCACGTTTCCGACCAACCGATGGAGGTTCAAAGGCATCCAACTGTAATTGGCGATCTTGTCCCACAGACCCGCGCTTTGGACGAATTGAATCAACGAAACCCCTTCCGCGGATTTGGCAGGCGTGTTCATAAACGCCGTCGGACCGTCGATCACGAACAACGTGACCGTTCCCACGATGTTCAACAAGACCCCCAGGGCAATGTGCCGGGCCTTGTTTTCACCCTTCAGGGAATCCCAGGAGTAAAAATACGCGTACAGAATAATGGTTTCGAGAATAAACAGGACCGGATACACCACGGCGAAAATCAGGAAAAAATGTTGAATGAGCCAGGTGGTGAAACCGGGATAGGTGGCGAGCAGGACAAAAATAAACAGCCCGCCCGTCAAGGCGGTCATACTATAGAGGATCACCGTGACTTTGGTGACTTCCTTGGCCAGCCGATCATATTTCGGATCCTGGTTTTTATAGCCCAACCATTCCGACACTACGGCGAATATCGGAGCTCCCAGGATGAAGGCCGCAAACAAAATATGAAGTTGGGCCACGATCCACACCCCGGTCCGATTCCCGGTGTAGGGAAACTCCACAGGTGGGGGAGCCGGAGCCTGGGCATAGGCGACGGCAAGCCCGCCCAGCACAAGTCCGAGCAAAATCACAGAACTGCGGATTAAGGTTTTCAAGGGTGGTGGCCCTCCTTCCGGTTAATGCCGCAAAAAACGTGGGAATCGCCCGCGTTACTGGGAAGATTCTCCTCCGGCCGCTTCTCCATTCGGAGCGGCCGCTTCTTCAGCCGCCGGAGCCGCTGCGTCTTCGGTCGCGGGAGCGGCCGCCTCTCCATTTGCCGGGGCCGCCTCTTCAGCCGCGGGAGCGCCGGCGGTTCCCTGAGGCACCCATTTCTTTGCCGCAACGTCGTATTCCATGCCTTTCAAGCCGAACGTGGCTTCAAACGCAATCACTTTCCACCGATCATCCTCGGAAAGCTTGGATTTCCAGGCTTTCATCTTGGTGCCCTTGACCCCTTCGGACACGCGCCAGAACCATTGGGAATCGGAGAACAGCTTCATGAAATCACCCTTGCGAAAATCCCTGGCTCCGGCCTTGACGGGCTTCCCGTCCTTGCCGTGGCAACTGGCGCAATTCACGTCGATATTTTCCACGCCGGTAAAGATCGCTTTCCCTTGTTCGATAATCTCCGGATTATTCCAATAGCCTTCCGGCATATGGTAGTCGGCATATTCCGGAGGCGCCGGGGGTGGCGGAGCCGGCGGTTTGGCTTCTCCGCAGGCTGATAGCGTCCATCCCAATGCCGCAACGGCAACAAGACTCATCATTTTTTGGCATGTATCCTTCTCCATAACCCCCCCTATATTTCGCTTTAGTCGGTCAAAAAACGATCTGTGTGTCAAAACCTCTGCTTTCTGCTGTCTTCTTTTCCTTGAGAAATCTTCTTCAGCCTGGAAATTCCTTTCCCACATATTGCATTTCGGAAAAAATTTCCCTGGGCCTTTTTCCCCCTATCTGTCTGTACAGTCAGGATGACCGACGGTCATGTTCTTAAGCGTCATGGCCCCCTCGACGAGCCACAACAGGGTCATATTGGAGCGGGAGAACGTATGACGGGCTGCGTAGAATCGAGTCCGGTACTTGCCACTTCGGAGAGCCTATCCAGATGATCCGTTTTTCCTTTGGAGAGACCACACCTCAATCCTTAAGCAACCGTTTGACAGGAAGGGAAATGCTGGGCAAAAAAGGTCGGTGACTTCTAGCACAAGGGGCTTTCGTCTGTCAATAATCATGGCCTGAAAAGGTCTAAGGTTAGATGAAATTCCGGCCTTCGCCGTCCTGCTCCTCCCGGCGTTTCCGGGCCCACGCTTCCCAGGATTCTCCGGAGGCCGTATCATGTCCTGTAAAATGGAAGGCGTGAATATCGTGGCAGGGAATTCTCCGTGGACGTGAATGATCAGCCTGAAACATTTCCACATAGGAGTGCGGGCCATCCAAGACGCGATTAAACAGATAGCCGTTGACACGTTCCCGGGACTTCAATTCCAGAGTAATGTCCCCTCGGTAGCCGAAAGCCAATTCAATGACGCGGTGCAACTCCTGCCAGGAGCCGGGATGAAAAACTGCTCCCTGAAGGCTTTGTGCGGAAGGATCTTCAAGCCCATCCTGAGACATCGGCATCCTGACACGGGAACCGGCCGGCGGGCCGTCACCGGCGGGCCGTCAGGTCGCGTTTGGGAACAGCATGGCCTTCACGGTGCCGGCAAACCCGGTCCACGACCCGAACGTGTCCTCCATGGCCGAAGCTTCGAACCCACAATGCACCATGCAGTCCCGACATTGCTCATGACGCCCCACGCCGTACCGTTCCCACTCCGTCGTCTCGAGCAATTCCTTGAAACTCGACACGTATCCGTCCTGCAAGAGGTAGCAGGGCTTCTGCCAACCGAAAATATTATAGGTGGGATTTCCCCACGGGGTACATTGATACTCACGTTTGCCCATGAGAAATTCCAAGAACAGCGGTGACTGGTTGAATCGCCACCGGCGTTTTCTCTTCGCCAGCACGTCGGAAAACAGTTGGCGCGTCCGCTGACGCTTCAAAAAGCCATGCTGGTCCGGCGCCTTTTCGTAGCTATAGCCCGGCGAAATCATCATCCCCTCCACTCCCAGATCCATCATCTCGTCAAAGAAGGCTCTCACCCGCGGCGGATTGGCATCGTTGAACAGGGTCGTGTTGGTCGTGACGCGGAATCCTCTTTTCAAGGCACTTTTGATCGCTTTCGTCGCCACGTCATAGACCCCGTCACGACATACCGCGAGATCATGTTCCTCGCGCAACCCGTCCATGTGAATGCTGAAAATCAACCGGTCGGAGGGTTCATACTCGTCCAGTTTGCGTTCCAACAGGATCGCATTCGTGCACAAATACACGAATTTCTTGCGGTGCACCAATCCTCGAACGATTTCCGGCATCTCGGGATGGATGAGCGGCTCCCCGCCGGGAATGCTGACAATTGGAGCGCCGCATTCTTCAGCCGCGGCCCAGCATTGTTCAGGCGTCAAACGCCGGTCCAGCACGTGCTCGGGATATTGGATCTTGCCGCAGCCGGCGCAGGCCAGATTGCACCGGAAGAGCGGCTCCAGCATCAACACCAGCGGATAGCGTTCGACGCGTTTGAGTTTTTGCGAGAACACGTAGCTTATGACCGTGAACATCTGGGAGATAGGAACAGCCATGGTTTCCCGGGGGCCTTTCTAGTCGACTGACGAAATGAAATGGCAATGGAGGCGCCGAGCGGGATCGAACCGCTGAATCGCAGTTTTGCAGACTGCTCCCTTAGCCACTTGGGTACGGCGCCCGGACGGTATTATAACGGGGCCCCCGAACCCTGACAAGGCGAGGGAGAAGGAGGGGGCTGCGGGGTGTCACCCCCAAGAAAACTGTCGGGACCGGGTCGCAACCACGCCCGAAGGCGCCAGGGACTGGGGGGATGCGTCAGGAGAGTACGGGAAGTTCACGATGGGGCGATGTGGCGGGATCGGAAACCGGGGAGGATTCGGAGGGGGGTTCTTCACGTGAGTCATTCTGTTCCAACGCCATCAACTCGACTTCTTCGATGAGGACGTCCATCAGTTGTTCCGACGGCACTTTTTTGACAAGTTTTCCTTTTTTGAACAGGATTCCCATACCCTGCCCGCCCGCAATGCCGATGTCCGCCTCTTTCCCTTCGCCGATACCATTTACCACACAGCCCAGGACGGACACGTTCAAGGGCATTTTGATATGACTGAGCCGTTTTTCCAGTTCCTCGGCCAGTCGCACCACGTCGATTTCGACCCGGCCGCAGGTCGGACAAGCTATAACGTTTACCCCGCGATGACGAAGTTCCAGGGACTTGAGAATCTCAAAGCCGACCTTCACTTCTTCCACGGGGTCCGCGGCCAGCGACACTCTCAAGGTGTCACCGATCCCCTGAGACAATAACCAGCCCAACCCGATGGCGGATTTGACGGCGCCGGTGCTGGCCGTGCCCGCCTCGGTGATCCCGATATGAAGGGGATAATCCGATTGATGGGCAAACAACCAATACGCGTCAACGGCCATGTGCACGTCCGAGGCTTTCAACGACACCTTCATGTTCGTGAAGCCCGCGTCCTCGATGGCATGCACGGCATTCAACGCCGATTCGGCCAAAGCCTCGGCCGTGGGATACCCGTACTTCTCCAACAGCGGGCGCTCCAACGAACCTCCGTTGACGCCGACCCGAAGGGGTATGCCCCGGTCTTGCACCGCTTTGATCACTTCGGCCAATCGCCACCACGGCCCGATGTTTCCGGGATTGATGCGAACGCAATCCACGACTTCGGCCGCTTTGAGCGCCAGACGATGATCGAAATGCACGTCCGCGATCAAGGGGATCGAAATCTGGGCCTTGATCTTGGGGAGAGCCGCCGCTGCGTCCTGATCGGGCACGGCAACCCGCACAAGCTCACATCCTACCGCTTCCATCTGATGAATTTGCTCGACGGTTCCCTTGACGTCGCTCGGATGCGGGATGGTCATGGACTGGACCGCAATGGGCGCCCCGCCCCCGATCTTGACGGAACCCACCCGGATCTGTCTGGTTTTTCTTCGTGTGATCCTCATAGAAACGCTGCTTCAGGTCAGAACCGATCCAACGGAGACACGACTGAACAATTGTTTGGCTTGCTGATAGATGCCATCCGCGGTCAAGCCGTACTTCTCCCGGAGTACATCCTGAGGCCCCTGTTCAATGAATTGGTCGGGCAACCCCATACACTTCGTCGGCGTGTTGACAAGAAGGCCTTCCCCGGAGAGGAACTCAAGAACCGCGGACCCAAATCCACCCATTGCGGAGCCTTCTTCCACGGTGAGCAGACACTTCACCTGCTTCGCCACGGTCCCGATTAAATCGCCGTCAAGCGGTTTGACGAACCGGGCATTGATGACGGCAACAGAAATCCCTTCCTGCTCCAACCGCTCGGCCGTTGCCATCGCTTGATGCACCGTCGCACCGATCGCCACCAGGGCGACGTCTTTGCCTTCTCGCAACAATTCACCCTTGCCCAGCGGCAGGGTTTCCGGGACTTCGTCCATTTTCACACCCAAACCCGAACCCCGGGGATAACGAACGGCGGAAGGCCTGTCATAGCTGATACACGATTTGACCATGTGCTGTAATTCATTTTCATCCTTGGGAGCCATAATGATCATGTTCGGCATGTGCCGGAGGTACGCAAAATCGAACACCCCGTGGTGGGTCGTCCCATCCTGCGCCACAAGTCCGCCGCGATCAATGCAGAACGTCACCGGAAGATTTTGCGTGGCTACGTCATGAATGACCTGGTCGTAGGCACGTTGCAGGAAGGTCGAATAGATGGGAATCACCGGTCGCATACCCTGTGTCGACATGCCCGCGGCAAACGTCACGGCATGCTGCTCCGCGATCCCGACGTCATAGAGCCGGTCGGGAAAGACCTTTTCAAAGGCGTTCAACCCCGTCCCTTCACACATCGCAGCCGTAATCGCCACAATACGCGGATCGTCCTCGGCCAACCGAATCAGGGTGTTGACGGTGACGCTGCTGTACGAAGGCCGCGCGGACTTGCTCTTGGGTTTGCCCGTATCGAGGTCAAAGGGTGAGCTGGCGTGAAACCACACGGGATCGTTCATGGCCGGCTCATAGCCCAGTCCCTTTTTGGTGATCACGTGCAATAACGTAGGGCCCTCAAGCTTGAGCACGTTGTCCAGGGTGGGCAGCAGGTAGTCGAACTCGTGGCCGTCGAGGGGCCCGACGTACCGGAATCCCAGTTCCTCGAACAGCATCCCCGGCGACACCAGCCCCTTGGCCAACGACTGGGCTCGTTCGGCCACTTTCTTCACCTGGTCGCCAATGCGGGGAATCGTCTCCAGAATTCGATTTGCCTTTTCTTGTATGCGAACGCCCAGTTCACCGGTAATGGTCCGGTTCAGGTAGGCGGAGATCGCCCCGACGTTTTTCGATATCGACATCTGGTTGTCGTTCAGGATCACCAGCAGGTTCCGCCGGCTGTCCCCGGCCTGCTGCAGCCCCTCGAGAGTCAGCCCCGAGGTCAACGCGCCGTCACCTACCACGCAGACGACTTTGTGCGATTGTTTTTGTTGTTCGCGGGCTTCCACGAAGCCCACCGCGGCAGACACACCCGTACCCGCATGACCAGCATTAAACGTGTCATACACACTTTCTTCCCGTTTACAAAAACCGCTGATCCCGCCGAATTGCCGAATGGTATGAAACTGTTCCCGTCGACCGGTCAGCAGCTTGTGGGCGTAGGTCTGGTTGCTGGTGTCCCAAACGATCAGGTCCTCGGGCGTGTTCAACAGGTAATGCAGGGCGACAGTCAATTCCACCACGCCGAGATTGGACGCGAGGTGCCCGCCGACGTTCGAGATCACGGCGATGATCTCTTCGCGGATTTCCCGGCACAGTTCCGGAAATTGTTCGGGCGACAATTTCTTGAGGTCGGACGGCCCTTCGATTCCTTTCAGGAGAGACATGCCCATATCCTCCTATTGGACAATGCACTTGATTGCACTATAAACCCTAAATAAGGGGAAGTCCAGTGGCGCGGACCCTTAGTTTCACAGAATCAGACCGGACTGTCAAGAAATCCCACTAGGATATGTTACCGTCATATTCGGGGCGGTCTCCCACCCGGGAACCCATAGAAGTGGAAACAAGGACTCCAGCCGGCCACAAGACATCCTAGGATTTGGATCCGGAGGTCTTCGCTCGTAATTTCTCAAGAAGACCCTTGGCCGATTCGGCCTCGATAATACGTCCAAATTGGCTTCGAAAATTTTTGACCAAACTGACGTCTTCGATGAGCACATCATACACCTTCCAAGTATTCGCACTCTTCAACAAGCGATAGTAGATCGCGGTGGTTGACTTTTCCGAAGTCACTGCGGTTTGAACCTCCGCATAATCTCCTTTTCTCCGTTCTTTGAGATATTGAACCTGTTCCCCGGAATAACCATCAACGTTTCCGGCGTACGTCTTGGATAGAAAACGCTGGAACAGCCGCACGAATTCGTCCCGGTCGGCTTCGCTGAATTGCTGCCAATGTTTCCCCAGGGTTCGTTTCCCCATTTCTCTAAAATCGAAGCGCTTCCCAATGATGTCTTCCAGAATTGCCAACCGTTCCCGGGATTTTTCCGGCGACTTGAGCGACTCATCCTCCAGGACTTTCAAAGCCTGATCAATGG
>VXOF01000001.1:6617-10280 GCA_009840285.1 Nitrospira sp. SB0662_bin_26 | reverse complement strand
AAATAATCGGAAGAACGAATATCGATTTCATGGGGAAACGCCGCGTCGCATTCGGCGGCTCCGGTCTGCTGGTCCTGTTGGGCTTGGTCGCTCTCGTTCAGATCGGGACCGGAGCCGCCAATCTTGGCATCGACTTTGCCGGCGGCACGGCCGTCCAATTGAAATTTGAGAATGCGATCGGGATTGAGCAGGCCCGCCAGGCGCTCGGCAAACATGGTTTACAGGACGCGGAACTCCAGGAATTCACCCAGGACCATAAACTGCTGATTCGCGTGAAAACGGAAGACACGCTTGAACAAAAGATTGCGGAACAAATCGTGGAGGTGTTCGAAACGGAATTCAGTCAGAACAAGTTCGTAATCGATTCCAGCACGGAAATCGGCCCGACGATCGGGCACCGGCTCCAACAGGACGCGTTGCTGGCGATCACGATTTCCCTGATCGGGATCATTCTTTACGTGGCCACGCGTTTTGAATTGCGCTTCGGCGTGGCCGCGGCGGTGGCAACCTTCCATGACGTATTGGCCGTCCTGGGCATCTACTATCTCCTCGACAAGGAAATCACCTTGTTGGTCGTGACCGCGTTACTGACCTTGGCCGGATACTCGCTGACCGACTCCGTCGTGGTCTTCGACCGCATTCGGGAAAATCTTCGCGCCCGGCGCCGCGAGACCACCCTGAACATTATCAACGCCGGGATCAATCAAGTACTCACCAGAACCTTGATCACGACCCTGACGGTGGTGTTGGTGCTCGTTCCCTTGACGATCTTCGGAGGGGAAGTGCTCCATGATTTTTCGCTCGCGCTGTTATTGGGCGTGCTCATCGGCACGTACTCCTCCGTGTTCGTGGCCAGTCCTCTGCTGTTGGTATGGCCTGGCGGCAAGGGCCGGCTCCTGAGTCGAGGCGCCTGAATGCACCGTTGTCTCGTGCCCCATCCTTGACAAGGGTTGCCCTCTCTGAAAACATTCTCCCGAACGTTCAGCGGTTAGGCACCAGTCTGTCTTTTGGAGTATTCCGGCGATGAAACGGTGGCTTTGGTCACAGAGTCTCCAGCGCAAAACGATTTTGGGAATGGTCCTGGTCGGCTTGCTCCCCCTTGCTCTTTCGTTATTCCTCACCTACGTGGAAGAACGCCGGGCCCTTCGGGAAATTACCGGGTCAAACTTCAAGGGTATTGCCGTTGAAGTGGCGCGAAAAATCGAAACCCAGATCATGCGGGGCATCAATGAGGCCCAACAGTTGGCCACCATCCCCTTTATTCGCGCCGCGGTGAAGGAAGCGAACCGGAGTTATGAAGGAAGAGAGTCGGAGAAAATCAAGGCTTTTATCGAAGAATGGAAAGAGCGGTGGCGGGCGCGAAAGAATCCTCATGAATTTCCCGCCTTTGTCAACCGGATTGCCACCAATTACCTGGTTGACTGGCACGCCGTCCGCAAGTCGGACTACCTGGGCATTCTGGTGACCGACAATCAGGGCGCATTGGTTCTCAGTTCCTTGCCTCAAGTGCGCTTTTACCACGGGGATACGGAATGGTGGGAGGCCGCGTTTCAGCAGGGCCAAGGTCAGATTTACGTGAGTGATTTGACCTTCGATCCTTCATTCGGAACCCACGTCCTGAACGTAGCCGTTCCCATATTCGATCAAGGCCGTCACCAGGCTCTGGGGACCGTCAGCATTGTCCTGCGACGGGATTCGTTGTTCCGGTCGATTTCCGAAGTGACCGCGGGCGTCACCGGCCATGCCATGCTCATCGACGTGGATGGGACTCCCTTGATTTGTCCCGTCCTGTCGCTGGAGCAGCATACCGCAAATCCCGCCATGGTGGCCGCCATTAACGAAGAGCAGACCGGATGGGTTCACGTCACGCAGGATACCCATGGCGCGAAAGATTCCCTTGTCGGCTACGCCCATTTGCGGATTCCGGAAACCTTGGCTACGGAGAGTTTCCAGGGCAGACAATGGCTGACGATTGTGCGGCAGAATCCCGAGGAGACCTACGCCCCCCTGCAGCAACTGCTGGTGAAGGTGGCGATGTATGGCGTCGTGGTGTTGGGTGTCTTGTGGTTGGCGGGCCTGATCGTAGCCAGAAAACTTGTGAGCCCGATTCAAACGTTACATGAAGGCGTGCAGCGAATCGACGCGGGCAATTGGGATCATCCTCTCGTCCTGAAGACCGGCGATGAAATTGAAGCGCTGTCTCATGCCTTCAATAAAATGGCCGTCAACCTGAAACAGTCGTTCTCGCAGTTGAATACGCAAATGGCGGAAATCCGTCTCCTCGAGGAACGCTATCGTGACCTGATCGAGAATTCTCCCGAGATGATTCATCAAATCGACAAGACCGGTCGTTTTGTTCACGTCAATCAAACCGAATTGGAAAAATTGGGCTTCACCTTGCTGGAAATGCTGTCGATGCATTTGTGGGATATTCTGCCTGCGGAGAGGAAGGCGGAAGCACTCGACTACGTCAACCGGTTGCCCACGCAACCCCGAAGCTCGCTTGAAACGGTGTTTCTTACGAGAGACGGGACTCCGATCGACGTCGAAATTCATTCCACGGCCCTGATCGATTCGGACACGGGCGACCTGGTGTACACGCGTGCGTTCGTGCGGGACGTGACTGAAAGGAAAGCGCTGCAGCGACAGATCGACCGGTACACCACACACCTGGAACAGGAAGTGGCCGCTCAAACGCAACAACTCTCCGAATCGGAAAAGCGGTATCGTGTGCTCTTTGACCGTTCGGCGGATTCGATCTTCATGGTGGATCCGGCCGGCGGCATCGTGGCGGTGAACGAACGTGAGCAGGAGGTGTTTGGCTATAAACAGGAAACCTTGCTTTCTCGATCCTTACTGACGCTCGTGCCGGACTCGTATAAGGAAACGGTCAGACAATTGCTGGACACGGTGGTGTCCGACGAAGAGAAAATCCCGGCTACGGAATTGGAAGTGTTTGACGCCCCAGGGAAGTTGCGGTCCGTGGAAATGGACGTGATTCGCGTGGGAGAAGGCTCGACGCTTTCGATTATGGTACAGCTCCGTGACATTACGGAACGAAAGCTGTTGGAAGAGCAGCTCCAGCGGCATAGCGAGGAACTTGAGGAGAAAGTCCAGGTCCGGACGCTGGAGATTCAAAAAACGCAAAAATACCTGGAAAGCCTGCTTGAAAACGCCAATGACGTGATCTACACCCTCGATCGTGATCAACGATTCACCTACGTAAACAACAAGGTGGAGAATTGGGGTTACCATAAAGAAGATCTGCTGGGCCGGCCGTTTTTGACCTTACTCGCCAAGCGCCATCGCAGTCGTCGTCTCAAAGACATCCTGGAGTTGGAGGTTAAACAGGAATATGAAGTGGAGGTGATCAGTCAAAGCGGGGAACTTCGGTCGGTCCTGGTGAGTGTGTCACCGCTGGAAAACGAACGACACGACGTGATCGGTGTGTTGGGCATTGCCCGGGACATTACGGACAGAAAACTCATGGAAGAGCAGTTTCGCAACACCGAACGGCTGGCTTCCGTCGGGAAGCTGGCTGCCGGGGTGGCGCATGAGATCAACAACCCGTTGGGCGGGATTTTGAATTGTCTCTTTAACATACGGAAAGGCACGCTGCCGTCCGAACGCCAGGAAGAATATTTCGCGTACATGGAAGACGGG
>VXOF01000001.1:0-6607 GCA_009840285.1 Nitrospira sp. SB0662_bin_26 | reverse complement strand
ACTCGTACGGCAATTGTTGGACATTTCCCAACAACACGAGCCGGAGTTTTCCATGAATGACATGAACGGATTGGTCGATCGCGTCCTGGTGTTGACGAACTATGCCATTGCCGAGAAACGGCTCCAGTTACATAAAGTCTACGACCACGACTTGCCGTCGTTGTTCGTCGATCCGCTGATGATCGAACAGGTCTTGACCAACCTGATTCTCAATGCCGTCCAGGCGACCGGCGAGGGAGGGTCGATCATCCTGCAGACCCGGCTCGCCCACGAGCGCTGTGAGATCGACGTAGGGGATACCGGGTCGGGCATCGACCCCGAGGTTCGTCCCCATATTTTCGATCCGTTCTTTACGACGAAAGGCACGGGTGAAGGCACGGGCCTGGGGTTATCGGTGAGTTTGGGTATCGTGGAACGGCACGGCGGGCAATTGACCGTGGAAAGTGAAGTCGGGAAAGGCACCGTCTTTACCGTGAGCCTGCCCTTGAGTGCCAACCGGGTTGGGCTGGTCAAGGTCTCCTGATGCCCCGGTCGATCCTCATTATCGATGACGAGCCGCTGATGCGTTTATCCATGTTGGATGCGCTCAAAGCCGAGGGATATCAGGTCCAGGAAGCCTCCAACGGCCAGGAAGGCATCAAGCAAATTAAAGCAAGTCGATATGATTTGGTGATCACCGATTTGCGAATGCCTCGAAGCGACGGCCTCGAGGTCGTCCGGGTGTGTAAGGAAGCCTCTCCTGAAACCGAGGTTATTGTGATCACGGCACACGGCTCGGTTGACACGGCGGTCCAGGCCATGAAACTCGGGGCACATGATTACGTCACCAAGCCGTTTGCCATGGAGGAACTCTTACTGACGGTGGATCGCGCGACCAAGGTCCAGGCGTTGCGGCAGGAAAACACGGCCCTTCGACAGGAACTCGAAGGAAAATTCAATTTCGACGGCATGGTGGGCAAGAACGAACAGATGCGGCAGGTTCTGGAAAAAGTCAAACTGGTGGCCACCACCGATGCCACCGTGTTGATTTTCGGTGAAAGCGGAACAGGGAAAGAAGTCATTGCGAATGCGATTCACCGAAACAGCCCGCGCGCCGGACAGGCCCTCATTAAAGTGAGTTGCGCCGCATTGCCGGAAACCTTGCTGGAAGCCGAATTATTCGGGCATGAGAAAGGCGCCTTTACCGGTGCCTTGAAGCAACGGCTGGGCCGATTTGAATTGGCCCATAGGGGCACCTTGTTTTTGGACGAGATCGGAGAAATTTCCCCGATGGTCCAGGTCAAACTCCTCCGGGTTTTGCAGGAAAAGCGGTTCGAACGGGTCGGGGGCACGGAGACGATCGACAGCGACGTCCGGCTGGTCTGCGCCACGCAAAAAAACTTAAAGAAAGAGGTCGAAGCCGGACGATTTCGTGAAGACCTGTTCTATCGGCTCAACGTCGTCCAGGTGGCCCTTCCGCCTCTGAGGGAACGGAAGGAAGACATTCTCGTTCTGGCCGAGCATCTTCTGCAACGGAGCATGAGCCGGATTTCGCGTGTCATGAAAGGGTTTTCCGCGGCATCACGGGATGTGCTCCTCCGTTATTCCTTTCCAGGGAACGTTCGTGAATTGGAAAACACGGTTGAACGGGCGGTGGCGCTGGCGCAGGAAGGCGATGAAATCCAGGTGTGGGACCTCTGCGGCCAGAATGGGTGTCCTTTTCTGGGAGGGCCGGTGCAATCCGCGTGTGCGTTTTGTCAGGAAGGGTTGGCGAACGCGACGAATGCCCCGCAACAAGGCACGCTTGCCGAAGTGCGTGAACGTTGTGAACGGGACTATATCCTGGCCGTGTTGGAGCGGGAAGGGTGGAGCCGAACCGCGGCCTCAAAATCATTGGGTCTTTCGCGGAAAGCCTTGTGGGAAAAATGCAAACGCTACGGTCTCGCAACCCCGGATGGCGATGACGGTGACGAGTCGTCCGGCTAAAGGGGTTTGGGTTGCGGTCAGTCGTCCGATCCGTCTCCCCCTTTCCACAATTTTACCGTGCGGTCCCAGGAGGCGCTGGCGAGATACCGGGCATCCGGGGAAAAGGCGATGCCTCTGACCGGGCCTTTGTGGTCCTTGATCTCGCGAACCTGTCGCCGGGTCTGAATGTCCCACATCTTGATGGTGTGGTCGTCGCTGCAGCTCACCAGGAGTTTCCCGTCCGGAGAAACGAGCAAACCCCGCACCCATTCGGAATGCCCTTTCACGGTATGGACTTCCTTCATGTTGGGCATCTCGAAATATTTGATTGCGGTATCCCGGCTTCCGGTGATCATGGTCTTGCCGTCCGGCGTAAACGCGATCGCGCCGATCCAATATTCCATGGGTTTTTGAAAGCCACCCTGTTCATCCACGAAAAATCCTCGTTGTTCGGTCTCTTCGTCATCGGGTTCGTCGCGCCAGTGGCCGTCATGCACGAGTTTCTCTTCCCCGCTGGGGAGGACTTCGTATAACTTCAATTTGCCGATATCACTCCCGCCAACCAAGTGAATGCCATCCGGAGAAAACGCCGTGCAGACCGTCCAGTGATGGTCATATTGATCTTTCCCCAGGAGCGTCATGACTTCGGTGCCGGTGGTGATTTCCCAGATTTTGATGTCTTTATTCTGTCCGGCCCGGGCCAGCATCAAGCCGTCCGGGGAGAAGGAGAGGCTGGCGACCGCGTGATCGTATTGCGTAAACAGTAGGCGTATGGTTTCCCCCGTGTGAGGGTTCCAGAGCCGGATCGTTCTATCGTCACTGCCGGTGGCGAGGATCTGGCCGTCCGGACTGAAGGCGACTTGCCGGATATCGTTGGTGTGTCCTTTCAGGGACTTGAGCAGGCGGCCGGTTTCGATTTCCCAGATGCGGAGAAGCCGGTCTGCGCCTCCGCTGACGAGCGTCAAGCCATCGGGGGCATACGCCACGTTCCAGACGCCGTGGGAATGTCCTCGAAAGGTCCGGACTTCATGGATGCCGGCCTTCCAATATTCCAAGGCGTCTATCGGTGGCAGTTCAGGTTTGGGTTCTTCCGTGAACGTTGGGGGTGCCATGTGTGGGAGCGGAGGTTGAGTCATAAACCGAAATCCTTTCAGTGTAATCTCCGTCACCGGGGCCTTGCGTTGAAAAAAAAGGCCTGCCTATAATGCCAATGACGTTTTCGGAGAAGGATACTAGCGAGCCGTTACCGGCGTCGTCAAGCAGGTGCGGGAGGCGGTGCGAGACGGTTCCCGGCTCGTGGGCACGGGCCGTCAAGACCGCAGTCGAGACAGGTAAGGAGTGAGAGGATGGACATTCGATTTCAGCCGGCATTGCTTCAAGAAGTCATTGACTCGTTCGCCGAAAAAACCGAGCGGGAGGGAGATCCCACCTATTACAATGAGTTCCATGAAGTAGCCGACCCGATCTACGAGAAATTTTCCCTGGACGACCGGGAACCGGAATTCAAGAAACTCTATCAGCACCTTTTTGCCAAATGGGGCTTCGCCGATATCCTGAGAGACGGCTTTTCGGAATTTCCCGACCTGAAGGAAAAGATCGGCATCGTCCTCGTTCGAGGCGTGCTGAAAGAAGATCAGGAAGGTGTGGATATCCTCAGAAAATGGGGGAGCGTGGAGGAGAAACTGGCCCGTCAATTTGAGGAAAAGGGGCAAAAGGGCGTCGGGATCAAGTTGATTCCCCGGCGGTTTTACGACCCGGCCATTAACCGGTATCTTCGCCATGAATTCACGCATATCTCCGATATGCTTGATTCTGCGTTTGGATATGATCCGGACACGAAAGTCGGCATGAATCCGGGCGAAGAGCATCTGCTCCTGAATCGGTATCGGGTCCTGTGGAGCTTGCACGTCGACAGCCGGATCGCCCGGTCCGGGAAGGAACCGATGTTCAGCCGGGAGTACCGGCTGCGGGAATTTCGTTCCTGGTACCGGAAGATCCCGCCCACGCAAGTTGAATCGGTGTTCGAGGGGCTTTGGCAGACGGAATATTTCACCCATGCCGAATTGGTGGAAATGTCTCAAGATACCGTCCGCGTGATGGAGCGGGCGGTGGAGGTCGAAGAAGGTGAACTGCCCGCGGACGTACCGGCCAAACCCTTGCTGATGCCCGGATTCCCGTGTCCGCTCTGTCGATTCCCCACCTATTCCTGGGTCGAGGATCTTGAAGAAAAAGTTGAACCCTACGTACTGGATTATATCAGGGAAAATCATCCGGGATGGGACGTCGAGTATGGTGCCTGTGACCGCTGCGTGGAGGTCTACAGGCTTCGTGCCGCAGGCGTTGTTTAGGCACGGCCCATGCCGGTTCGTCTCTTGCGGCGCGATGAGGCATCGAGAGTCCGAGTCGCGTCGGTGCTCCACCAAGGAACCTCTGATGTATTGTGATAGCGGGATGCAGGGCAAGGCGTGCCGCAACGAAACCCGAGGCTTATCAGAGAGATAGGTGAGGGTTGAGCGAGGACACAACGCAGCCCTGCGCCCGATAGTGCATTAAATCAGAGGTTCCTCAATTGATCGCATGAAGCAAGGGCCGGTACATGGCACAATCTCCTCCGGGGTCCTCCAAACATCCTGAGCCGTCCTACGGGCGCAGGAATTTTCTCAAACAGAGCGTCGTTTCCCTGGGTGTGACCGTGCATGAGTACGTCAAGCACCGGGACGCGGAAGACGCCCAAGAGGAACAACCGGAAAAAAGACGAACCGATTGGTTGCGGCCTCCGGGCGCGCTTGAAGAAGCCCGGTTTCTTGAGAGTTGCACGGGTTGCGGAGAATGTGTTGACGCGTGCCCGCACGACAGCATCCGTGTCCTCAAAGACCACCACGATTCCGACGGTTCTGAGCGGAGAGAGACCCCCGTCATCTATCCGGACGAACAGCCCTGTTACCTTTGTGAGGATTTTCCGTGTATCGCCGCCTGCGAACCGGAGGCGCTTCGCCCCGTCGGCGGCCTCGGGGACGTCAACCTGGGCCTCGCCGTCGTTTCCCAAAGGATCTGTACGGCCGGGCAGGGCTGCAACGCGTGTGTGGCCCCGTGCCCGACGAAGGCCCTTACGATGGATTTTGCTTCGCTGGCCATCCGGGTTGAAGCGGACCGGTGCGTCGGGTGCGGGATTTGCGAGCATATTTGCAAGACCGTGAATGATCATGTGGCGATCAGGGTCGTTCCGGCTAGATTAGGGGCCTGACCGTAAGTTGACGGGCGTAGACTTCCCGGGGCCTCAAATGGGAACTGGCATCTCTCCTGAATCGTTTGCGCGTTCCGAGCCGGTTTTTGGGCCGGTTTTAGAACTTGACTTCGATCAGCAGTTGGCCTATTATCTGTCCGCACTTCCGGTGGCGAGGAGTCTCCGGATGCGTTATATTTATGTGAGAGATGGGAACAGAGACTGTTCCTGTTGAGACAACCGGAGGTTTATGACCGCGAAAGTCAGGGAAGAACAAAACGGGGGAGCAGCAACCTCTTCCGTCTCTCCACCGGTGGGGTCGTCGGTAAAAGACTCTCCGGCCGTTGAGCGGGCCTTAGCCAGAAGCAAGCTATATCTTCTTCTGTCTTGGAGTTATCTGTATCCCGAAGACGATGAATTTTTGGATTATCTTCAAAGCGGAGAGTTGGTGGAGGATGGACGAGCCGCACTCAACAGTCTAAAAGCGGCTTTGTCGACTCCTATTGACCAGGAAACCGAAGAAGTCTTACAGGGGATCGCGGATCATTTCGACGAGGTGGAGAATTGGATATCGGCCGAGGGCGTCAATTGGGATATGCAAGATCTGCGAGATGAACATCGCAGGGTGTTCAGTAACGTCATTGCTTTGGATTGTCCGCCATATGAAACCCTGTTCGGTAATGATCACGTGTTCGGCCAATCCTACGTCATGGGAGATATTGCCGGATTTTATTCGGCCTTTGGCGTCCAGCTCTCTCAGGACATCCATGAACGTCTGGACCATTTGAGCGTGGAACTTGAATTCTTGCATTTCCTGGCCTACAAAGAATCGTATGCGTTGTGCCATGACGGCCCGGAAAAACTTAAGACGGTGGTCGAGGCCGAAAAGAAGTTCGTGAAGGAACACGTGGGAAGGTGGGTGCCGTTATTTTCCGGCATGTTAAAGAAAAAAGCCGAGTATGGGTTCTATAAGCTCATTGCGGATTTGACGGCTCAATGGGTGGCTTTTGAAATTGCCTATTTGGGCGTGACTCCTCAACCATATTCGGAAACGGATTATCGTCCGGCTAATTTTGTCTCTCCCGAAGGCATCTCCTTCGAATGCGGAGCACAGGATAAAGGAAATGAACTCAGCCTCCTGATGGATGAGGTCGGGGCTCAGAATTATTTGGACAAAGAGAAGCCGGAGTCGGGGCAGTCCGGTTCGGCGTAAGTTGGAAAGTGTGCAACAAGTTGTCGAGTAGTAACCGTAGTGCAGTTCTAGAGGAAGTGGGTAGTCCGCAGTTATTTTTGTTTTAATCTTTATCAAAGGAGGATGCGTCATTATGAGAGTGGTGCAGACGCGTAACAAAGGATTGGTGTTCGGCATTCTTCTCTCTGCCCTGGTCGTCGGCGTGATGTTGACGATGGGGCAAGTTCCGTTGGCCGTCAGCCAGCCCG
>VXOF01000025.1 GCA_009840285.1 Nitrospira sp. SB0662_bin_26 | reverse complement strand
ATGTCTCAGGTTTCGCTGCGGGACGCCTTGCACTGCATCCCGCTATCACAATAAATTGAGACCTGCGACTTTGTTCGCTGACCGATTTTCTTAAGAAAGGTGGTATTCGTGGAACAGGAAAAAATCGTGCTCGTGGGTGTGACCGATATTTTTTTCTATACGAAGATTCGTGATGCGTTTAAACCGGCCGGTTATGGGCTCAAGCGCGTCAAATCCCCCGATGACATTCTCGAAAAATCCAAAGCGCAAGCCCCGACGGCCATTGTGCTGAACATGAACGACCCCGGGCTCGACGCCACCACCCTGCTGAAAACCGCCAAAAGCGAGACGGCCTTGAACCGCGTGCCGGTCCTGGCGTTTGCCAATCACGAAGAAATCGACACGTGGCGGCAGGCCAAGGAACTCGGTATCGACAAGATCGTCTCACGCAATGAGTTTTCCGCCCGAACCCTGGCCCTGCTCCAGGAAGTGACCCAACCCCGTCCGGCATGAAACAGTCCGCCCTGCATGCCACCCATCAACAACTGGGAGCCCTTTTCGGTCCTGCCGGAGAATGGGAGATGCCGGTCCATTATGGGGACCCCGTTGCCGAACATCACGCGGTGAGAACGGGCGTGGGGATTGCCGATCTTTCCCATCGCGGAAAGCTGACGGTCACGGGAGAAGATCGAGTCACCTGGCTGCAAAGCATTATCAGTAATGACATCCTGCCGCTACAATCCGGCGACTGGCTGTATTCGAGTTTCATGACGCATAAAGGCAAGATGATGAGCTACTTCCGGGTCTATCGGCTGGAGGAATCTCTCCTGGTGGAAGACATGGGTGAAGCAGGCGCCGTCACCTACGAGACCTTTCGCAAATTTCTGCTTTACGGCACCAAAGCCAAAATGAAGAACTGCGGAGACACCTGGGGCATTATTCTGGTCAGCGGCCCGAAGGCCCCTGACCTGATCCGGCTGGCGTTCGGCGTCGACGTCACCGGTTTGAAAACGGGTACCTTCCTGACCCACGACCTGAATGGACAGTCAGCCTTAATGGCCGCGACTCAGGAAACCGGCGAGCACGACGTTGAGATCCTGATGCCGAGTGAGGTCATGGACCAAGCCTGGAGTCAATTATGGGAGACCGGGCAAGCCGTCGGCCTCCGGGCATTCGGCACCGAAGCGCGGGAATCCCTGCGGATCGAAGCGGGCATTCCCAAACTCGGACCGGATTTGAATGAACGCATCGTGCCGCCCGAAGCCAACCTCGAGGGGAAAGCCTTCAGCCTGAGTAAGGGGTGCTACCCCGGCCAGGAAGTCGTGGCACGGATGGACACGTACGGTACGGTCAAGCGACGGCTGGTGGGCCTGGTCATCGATTCGGAAACGATTCCCCCTCCTGATGCCAAAGTATTCAGCCAGGATCGAGAGGTCGGCTGGATCAGCAGCGCCATTCACTCCCCCACTTTGAACAAGACCCTTGCCTTTGCGTTTCCGTTACGGGACTTCACCGCTCCGGGCACCACCCTCGACGTGGAGATTAACGAACAACGCCAGCCCTGCGTCGTACAGGCCCTTCCGTTCTATCACGCGTAGGGGCGGACCTGCGTGTCCGCCCGTGAGACGCGAAAGGATAGCAGCTTAATGGTCTGAAGGATGTTATTCCGGATGGCGGGCTAACGAGAGTTTGTCAGCGATGGCCAGGATGCTGGCGCGCTGATCGTCATCCAAGCCCAACAAAATATGCGCCTCGTCCCCATGCTGGAGTCGCAGGCTCAAGAACGAAATCTCTTCGCGTTTTTCCTCGTCCTTATAGATGCCGTCGATGGATTGGAACTTGTTCAGATCGGCAGCGGAAAACACATCATAGCGAAAATATTGATCGCCGATGACCATGTCATACACCACGTTGCCTTCCGTCACGGCGATGGCATTGAAATGGCCTTGGTCTTCATACCCTTCCGGCAAATATTGGTTGATGTGCAAAAGGGCGACGGTCCGCGATCCCAAGGCTGCTGACATTTTTTTCTCCAGGGCATCATAATCAATTTGCAAGGCCCGTTCATCCGCTCCGGTCGCCGCCAGGGCCGCCGCTTTCAGTTGTTCAAAGACTTCTGTTGCTGTTGCCACAAGACACTCTCCTTTCTCAATCCGTTCAGAATGGTTCTTTCGCCTGTTTCAACTTGGCGGCTACGATAGCCAGACCGTCAACGATAATGCAAGTAACGACCTCGGACTCGTTCGTCGGCACACCGTTGCACGGTTACGTGACGGTTGGGCATACTGCCGTAAAGACCATCACGAAGGAGACAGCAGCATGATTGCTCAAGCTTGTATGATCGAGGGATGCGCGAACCAAGGCTATGCCCCTGCCGGAACAGGTACCGTGTGCAAAGACCATTTTGCCGATTTTGTGACCTGGCGGCGCAAAAAAGGGGGCAAAGGGATGTTCCGCAAATATACCGGCATGACCATGGTCGAACGGGATACGATTGTCAAAGAATGGTATGCCACCCTCGCCCTCCCGCATTGACCTTTAACCATCGAATGACCGTGCAGGGAACAACGATCGTTGTTCCCTGCTTATTCCATTAACAGTGAGCCGTGGTGATGGATGATTTTCCAGCCTTCGTCCATGCGTTCAAACAGGTTCGTCGCCACAACCCGGCTGTTTTGGGTGTTATCGGCGTGCCGGCTGGAAATATTTTCGGTACAAATCACCCACGCCACGTCCCCGGCGACTTGCACCTGTAATTCCGTGAGGGAAAATCCCATGGAAAACACGTTGTTGAAAATGACGACCCAGGAATCCCGAACCATCGGCCAACCGACCCGCATGCTCCAGCCGGGATGAATGCACGTGACGTATTCCTGATGCGCCCACACCTTATCCATTTCTCCGATGTCCAGGCTTTCAAAGGCCCGATAAAATGCCTCGTTGGCTAACGTGACTTCCTCAATTCGCTCTTTCAGCATTCGGTTTTACCTTTCTCCGTCCAACGCCTTCCGCATCGGCAACTCGTTCGTGACGAAATCATCATCCCATTCGAGCAGCGATTGAGCAAGCATGGTCCATGAATGCTCTCAGGTCTGTGAGGAGCGGTTGACCAACCAGACGCCGCCCAAAACGAATCCGATGCCAAGCACTTTGATCAGGTCCAACGATTCCCCGAGAATGACGAACGACAACAACAGGGCGGACACTGGAATCAGATTGGTAAAGATCCCGGCCCGTGAGGGACCGATACCGGATACCCCGTAAAGCCAGGCTTGCTGGCCAAGCGCGGTGGCAAACACGATGACGTAGACCAACGCCGCCCAACCGGAAGGAGGAATACTCCCGACGCCTGCCTCCAACACCTGGGGATCTATCCACAGCAACGGAATTTGAAATACGATGGAGATGAGAAGCGTCGTCCAATTTACCGTCAGCGGCGACAACCCCTCCATCATCCAGCGACTGCCGATGGTGTATAAGGCCCAGCTTACCAGGGCCAGGACGACCAACCCGCCCCCCAGCACAGGATCCGCTCCGCCATCCGTCGTGGCATTCCCGCCCGATACCAGGGCCACGCCGATAAACGACACCGCACACCCGACCCAGACCCGGCTAAACGGGATATCCCGCAGCATCAGGGAGGACAGAAAGGCCGTAATGGCCGGGCTGGCCCCGATGATCACCCCGGCGGCCCCGGCCCCGATGTGCTGAAGCCCGTACAAGATCAGCAGGTGATTCCCAAGCACGCCAATCCCCAGGGCCGTGAGGATCCCGAGGTCCCGCATGGTCAATCGCGTTGTGGATTGTTCCTGCCACCACCACAACGGAACTAGAATGCACAACGCGCCGAGGCCGCGAAATACGGACACTTCCACGGCTGAAAAGGCACCCAGCGCCACTTTCTGCGCCACCACCGACCCGCCCCACACGACCGAGGCGGTGAGCAAGGCGGCATAGGCCGCCGATTTGGAAGGGCTACTCAACGCTCGCCTCCCGAATGCGTTTCTCTGTACAATACGACCCGGCGGGCACCGGTCGCACGGGCACGCCAGCCATGGTTCCCATGAACGTCCTCTGAATCAGATATGAAGCACGATCATTCCCTGACCTCATCATCCACTCCATTTTCTTTCTTTGAGAACTGTCCCGCGGGCGGGCATCTGCTTCAGGCGGGCCATATCCACGTGTGGCGGGCGATTGTAGACGTACCCTTGACCCGTCTTCAAGTGTACCAGGAAACCCTGAGTCCCGACGAGCAGGAACGCGCGCAACGATTTAAAGGTTCCCGACACCGGCGACGCTTTACCGCGGCACGAGGCATCCTGCGCCATATTCTCGCCCGCTACCTCCGACGGTCGCCCCGTGACATCCATTTTGAATCGGGTCCCTTCGGGAAACCGTTCTTGCAAGACTCTGCGGGGCCCTCGCTGCATTTCAACGTGTCTCACTCCCGACAGTGGGCCGTCTATGCCGTTTCCCGCGATCTCGAAGTCGGCATCGATCTTGAAGAAGACCGGGACTCCCTGGATTATGCAGGGCTTGCCGAACGCATTTGCAACGCCGGTGAACTCATGGCCTTCCAAAAACTGCCGCAGGCCGAACAACGGGCGGCGTTTTTCCGGTGTTGGACCCGGAAAGAGGCCTTTGTCAAAGCGCTGGGCCACGGCTTCTCCTTTCCCCTGCGAAACGTGACGGTGACCTTCACCTCCGATGACCCTCCGCGAATCCTGAATCTTCAACTCAATCTTTCGGGGACAGGCTCACCCCCCGAGGATTGGTCGCTGTTTAATCTCCCCCTGGGGCAAGGGTTCTTGGGAGCCTTGGCGGTTGCCGGGAGGCCCTCCCTAGTCCGGGGCTGGGACTATCGTCTCGAAGAATAACGGGCCGTTGGACTCTACCCCACCCGCATTCCCTCTTCGGAAATGCGCCCACTTACAAAGGGGAGGAAAATTCGTTCCGCGAAGGGAGCGACGGCAGTCCAAATGGCTTATGGCATAGGGCTTCTGTCCCGTTGACTACGCTATTCACGGGTGCCTAGAATGTATCTATCCATATCGCTTGGGGATTCTTGCTGGTTTGATACAAGGAGGAACGTATGTCGTTATTGATAACGGAAGAATGTATTAATTGCGGAGCATGCCTCCCCGAATGTCCGAACGAGGCGATCTTCGAAACCCGGAGTGCCGCGGAAGAAAAAGGGTATGAGGTGGGTGAAGGACAAGGCGAGGGTGATACGGTGTACGTGATTACCCATCAACGCTGCACGGAATGCGTCGGGCATTTTGATGAACCGCAATGCGCGGCAGTCTGTCCGGTCGATGACTGTTGCATTTCCGACCCGGAAGTCCCCGAAACCACCGAGGTTTTGCTCGAAAAAGCGAGAACCTTGAACCCTGACAAGGAAATCGACCCTGAGAAGGTCTGGAGCGGCGTACGAAACTAAGGAACCTAATGTTGAAACGCCCCGTCTTCGTATGAAGACGGGGCGTCGTGTTTTCCCCCCGGGCTAACTCTTTCGACCTTTCGCCGTTACACTTTCTCGAAATCCGCAACTCGCACGGAAACGAACTTCGACACGCCGGGTTCTTCCATGGTGACCCCGAACAGAGAATCGGCGACTTCCATGGTGCGTTTATTGTGGGTGATCACGAGAAACTGCGACAGCGGGGTTAACTGAGGCAGGAATCGAGCGAACCGGACCACGTTCGGTTCATCCAACGGGGCGTCGACCTCGTCCAAAATACAAAAGGGCGACGGCTTCGTCAGAAAACTGGCAAACAACAAGGCCAACACGGTCAAAGTTTTTTCTCCGCCGGATAACATCGTCAGGTTCTTGAGGCGTTTCCCGGGCGGCTGGGCGATAATATCGACGCCGGGCTCCTGCCCGGGCTCTTCTTCGTCTTCTTCGGCGTCCGGCTGCACCAAGACCAACTCCGCCTGTCCGCCGGCAAAAAAAGCCGAAAACACTTCCCCGAACTTTTCCTGGACAGCCTCGAACGTCTGCTGGAACATTCGATTCGTCGTGCGATTCAGGCGTTCGATGATTTCCTGCAGCGAGCGGATCGATTCCGTCAAGTCCTCTTCCTGTTCACGGAGAAACCGGTATCGCTCTTCCAACTCCCGGTGCTCGTCGATCGCGGCCAAATTCAACGCCCCCATGCGGTCCATCCTGGTCCGGATGGTCTGCAACCGTTCTCTCCAAGTCTCGGGCCCCTCACTCTCGGCGTCATTTGAAACGTCGGGCTGAGGTGTTTCGGGGTCACGCATCTCCGGGGATTCCCCATAGGTGCCGGTCAGGGTTTCCTCGATGGTTTGCATCCGCGTCCGGATCTCGGCAAGTTGGACGTCCGATTCCCGTCTCGTTTCCTTGATCGCAGAACACTGTTTTCGATTCTCAGTGAGACCGTGTTCATGTTCCCGGGTCCGTTGCAGGCCGTTCGTGTGACGTTCTTCGACCTCGCGAAGTTCACCCTGCAACTTCGTTTTTCCGGTTTCCAATTCCTGAAACGTGGCATCCGCGAGACGGCGTTCTTCCCGGCTCTTTTCGGCTTGAACCTGCAGGGATTCGATCTGCCCGGCAAGACTCGCAAGTCGCTCCCGCCGGTTGCGATCCTCCTCTTGTAACCGGTCCAGATCCGCACGGGCGCGTTCGTGACGTTCCCGATACGTGGTGAGGGTCAACCGCGTCTCCGTCAACCGGTCATAGAGCACGCGAATGGCTTCGTCCATTTCCTGGAGTTGCGTGGTGGATTCCTCCAGCCGTGCTTCTTCTTCGCCGTGTTGTCGCGCAATTTCTTCGAGCCGCGTTTGAGCCAGACGTTCCTGCTCTTGAACCCGAGCGAGCTCCGCTTGACAGGCTTCCAATTCCGTCTGATTCGCATTCAACCGCTGATCCAAATCCTGCAGGCGGTTCGCAAGGGCGGACATTTCCTGTTCAACCACGAGTTGCCGCTTTTCGGATTCTTTCAGGGAGGCTTCAAGGGTTTCGAGTTGTTGCTTGTTCGTCTCTGCCTGTTCCTGGACGGTCCGGCGTTGGCCGTCAAACCCGGCGATGCGTTGGTCCATCGAGGACAGTTCCTGTTCCAACACCTGCACCTCGCGCCGTCGTTGAAGCAGCCCGCTTGCCTCTCCGGAGGATCCGCCGGTCACGATGCCCCGGGGATCAATGACTTCTCCGTTTTTCGTCACCAACAAGAGAAACCCGAGGTCGGATTCAGAAACGCGTGTCATCGCCGACAGACCATGCTCGAGCGTGTCAACCAATACCACCCGTCCCAAAAGGCTCTGCAACACGCCTTGAAGGTCGTCGGGGACGGTGACCAGGTCGACCGCCCTGCCCAACACCCCGTTCGCCTGCTGCAAGTCAGACCACGACGCCGGAGAGGAAGAGGAACCAGGGGCTTGCGCGGTGACAAACGTCCCACGCCCCCAACCCTGTTCCGTGACGACCGCAAGCGCTTGCATCACGTCATCGACCCCGCGTACGACCCAGGCGCGAATATGCTCTCCCAAGGCCGACTCGATGGCGACTTCATATTCTTGCGGCACCTTCAACCGTTCAGCGAACACTTCCCGGACTCCCTGGCACATCCGTCGCAAGGAAAGGTCGTTCCCTTCCTGGCCTTGCCGATACCCCAACTCTTCCCGAAGCACGGCTTGCAGCGCCTGCAACCGCGATTCGGCGGCCGCCCGGTCGGTTTGCTCCTGAACCCGTTGTTGATCGACCTCTCGAATCTGTTTTTCGAGTTCCAACCTCTCGGCTGACAGAGTTTCTTGCTTTTCGCGGTCGGCGGCCAACTGTTGCGCGACGTGTTCCGAGAGTCCTGTTTGCTCGGCCAGGGCCGATTCGGCCTTCGCTCGTTCCTGCTCGCAATGGGCCTGATCGCCTTGCACGTCTTGGAGGCGGGTCCCCAGCTCCCGTTGCTTGGTATCGAGATTTGCCAACTGCGCTTCGGTTTGAGAACGTTCAACCGCAAGATCGAACAGGCGTTGCCGGCTTTCCTCGTTCCGGGTCTGTAACGCCGTCCGCTGTTTGCCTTGCCGTTGCTCTTCCGTCTCCAATTCCGTCAATCGTCCGGTCACTTCAGCCTGGTCACCTTCCGCGCGTTGCACCTGCTCCTGAAGGCTCTCGATGCTCGTCGTGGCTTCCTCGGACACCGCGCAGAGACGCGTCTGTTCTTCCGCTGCCTGCGTTCGTTGCTGGTCAAACAAATCGGCTCGATTGCGCTCGACTTCCATGGTCGTGAGGGCCTGCCCCATGTCGTGCTCCAACCGTCGGAGTTCCTCCTGCAAATGTCCGGCGCGTTCCCCGTCACGGAGCAGCGCAGACTTGGCCTCCTCATGCGACGCCGTCAGGCGAGCCTCCTCGGCCATGAGTTCGGCCTCGCGTAATCCCAGCTTGGCCAGTTCGGATTCCACGTGCGTCCGCTGCCGACGCAGGCTTTCAAAATCGTGTTTCAGGAGCCGGATTTCGAGGGCACGGGATTCTTCTTGCAGCTTCCGATAGTGCTCGGCCTGTTGCGCCTGGCGCTTCAAGGTCCGCAGCTGTTTTTCCACTTCGGCAATGATGTCGCGCACGCGAGCCAAGTTCTGCTGCGTGGTTTTGAGTTTGTTCAGGGCTTCCGTCTTTTGCTTTTTGAAGCGACCGATTCCCGCGGTTTCCTCGATAAACGTACGGCGGTCCTGGGGAGACCCGGAGAGAATGTGATCGATATTGCCCTGTTCGATCACCGTATGGCCCTTGGCGCCCGCCCTCGCTTCCAGAAAGAGACCGCGGATGTCTTTCAGCCGGCAGGGGATTTTGTTGATGGAATATTCGCTTTCCCCGTCACGGAACAACCGCCGCGTGACCATGAGCTCGTTGTTGCCCGGCAAGGACTCCATCACGCCGGCTACGGCCTCGAGTTCCTGACTTGTCACGTCGCTGAGGACCAGCGAAACTTCCGCCATCCCCAATGGTTTACGCGATTCCGTCCCATTGAAGATGACGTCTTCCATGCGTTCGCTACGCAATGTTTTGGTGCTTTGCTCACCCAGAACCCATAAAATGGCATCCACGATGTTGCTTTTCCCAACTCCGTTAGGCCCCACCACCGCGGTAATACCTTGAGGGAAGTCGAGTCGAGCTTCGGGAAAGGACTTGAATCCGGAAACAAGGAGGGATTTCAACTTCATGAAAAACTCTTAGCGGGAAATGGGTGATGGGGCAAACGGACTCGTCCGCCAACTGTACCACAGAAGAGAAAAAAATCAAGGATTTTACACTAAATAATGTGGTGCTTAATGAGGTTCTGTGTATATGTTGTGGGTTTCAGGGTATAGCTTGTGGGCTTCCTGTAGATAGGGAAGCAGCTGGAATCCGGGCTAGACGAGGGCTTTCTGTTTTCGGTTTTGTCCGGGCATCATCAGTTCTTTGGGAAGCAGAAATTCGATGTCTTCCTCAACAACCGTGAGTTCTTCGACCTCCTGGGCCCCGACTCCCTTGAGATACGCCACCACTTCATTGACAAGAATTTCCGGTGCCGAGGCTCCAGCCGTGACCCCAATGGCTTCCACGTCCTTGATCCACTCAAGCTGGATGTCCTGATAGGAATCAATGAGATAGGCGGGGACTTCGAATCGTTCGGCCAATTCACGAAGTCTATTGGAGTTTGAACTGTTGGGAGACCCGATGACCAGGATCAAATCAACGAATTTGGCCAGTTCTTTCACGGCGTTTTGCCGGTTTTGCGTGGCGTAACAAATGTCTTCCTGATGCGGACCTTTGATGCCGGGAAATCGCCGGTTGAGCGCTTCCACGATTTCACTGCATTCATCCACGCTCAACGTCGTTTGAGTGACATAGGACAGGTGTTCACTGTTTTCAACCTGGAGTCTTTCCACGTCTTCGACCGAAGACACCAGATGGAACTTATCCGGAACCTGGCCTAATGTTCCGACCACCTCGGGATGGGCGGCATGACCGATGAGAATGAGCTCGTAATTATTGCTGTAATCACGATGGACTTCATTGTGAACTTTGATCACCAAGGGGCACGTTGCATCAATGACTTTCAGATTGCGGCGCCGCGCCTCCTCCCACACCCGTTGGGCCACCCCATGGGCGCTGAAAATCACCAGCGCACCATCCGGGACCTCGTCCAGTTCCTCTACGAACACCGCGCCCCGTTTCCGAAGGGAGTTGACGACGTGCCGGCTGTGCACGATTTCATGTCGCACGTAAATCGGCGCGCCGTAGCGCTTCAACGACATTTCAACGATCTCGATGGCTCGGTCAACACCGGCGCAAAACCCACGTGGATTGGCCAAATAGATCTTTTTCACTCTGACCTCTCAGTTCCCTGGAAAAACGGGCCGGGATGCTTGTCGCCCAAACGTCAATTGACATTATGACATAAACTGAGCATTCGTCAACTCAGGAATGGCTCTTCCCGTCGACACTCCTTACGGAACCTCTGATTTATTGTGATAGCGGGATGCAGGGCAAGGCGTCCCGGAGCG
>VXOF01000106.1 GCA_009840285.1 Nitrospira sp. SB0662_bin_26 | reverse complement strand
AAACGGGGCATCGTGGTCGTGGACGATTACGGCCATCATCCGACGGAAATCCGGGTGACCCTGGAGGCGGCCAGGTCCGTATGGCCGGGGCGGTTGGTGGTGATCTTCCAGCCTCACCGGTACAGCCGGACGCATGATCTGTTGGATGAGTTTGCGAAAGCCTTTGAGCAAGCCGACGTCCTGTACGTGATGCCGATATATGCGGCGGGTGAAACGTCGATCAACGGCGTATCCGGGGAAATCTTGGCCGAACGAATCCGCACCATAGGACACCCCGCGGTCCATTGGGTGGAGAAACGGGACGAGTTGGTCGGTCGCTTGGTTTCTGAACTTCGATCCGGTGATACGGTCCTCACGCTGGGCGCCGGAGACGTGTGGAAGGTGGGAGTCGAGTTGTTGGCGTCGGTGTGAGCGTATGGAGCGGACTGCCGGGGAGCGGGAGACGTGTTGACCGTGTCGAGCCATCATGATTTGAAAACGGCCCTGTCGGGGATCCGCGGAGAAGTCGTGTTTGACGCGCCGTTGGCGGCGGTGACGTCGCTGGGCATCGGGGGACCGGCCGACGCGTTGGTGAGCCCGGAAGACGTGCATGACGTGTGCCGGATCGTTCGTCAAGCGCAGACAGCCCGGATTCCCATCATGGTGTTGGGGGGCACGAACCTGTTGGTGCAGGACGGCGGGATTCGAGGCATCGTCTTGAGTTTAGCCAATCTGGCAGCCATTGAAATCGAGGACACCCGGCTCGTGTTCGCCGAAGCCGGCGCGCGGATGCCGGTTCTGCTGGGCTTTGCCGTGCATCACGGGTTATCGGGCCTCGAGTGGGCGGCGGGCATACCCGGGACCGTCGGGGGCGCGGTCGTGATGAATGCCGGCACGAAGCTGGGAGAAATGCAAGACTGTTTGGACGCCATTCAAATGGTCGATCCCGAAGGCCGTTTAGCGACCCATGCCGCGGCGGACGTCGGTTTTGCGTATCGTTCGGTCAGCCTGCCCGAAGGCGTTGTGGTGGGCGCGTGGCTTCGTCTCACCCCTGCCTCTCGGGAAACCATTGATTCACGCACCAAGTCGTATCTGCAATATCGAAAGCGATCGCAGCCCCTTTCACAACCCAATGCCGGTTCGGTGTTCAAGAATCCTCAAGGGACCACGGCCGGCCGGCTGATCGAAGATGCCGGTTTGAAGGGGTACCGGGTGGGGGATGCGCAAGTCTCCACCAAACATGCGAATTTTATCGTCAACCTCGGACGGGCGCGTTCCGCAGACGTGCTCCAGCTTATCGAAACGATCCAACGGGAAGTGTCGCAGCAAACGGGCATTATGTTGGAATTGGAATGGAAAGTGGTGGGCGAGAGTGAGGTTCCGTAGCATGCAGAGACAGTGAAGAGGACCGATGCCTTTAACCTCAGCCCGTATAGGAGTCCTCATGGGAGGGCAATCGGCGGAACGCGAGATTTCCTTGAAGACCGGACAGGCGGTGTATGCCGCGCTGGTTCGCAAAGGGTATGCCGCCACCCGCATCGACGTGGACGTGTCCCTGCCGCGCAAGCTACGGGCCCGCAAGGTACAACTGGCCTTCCTCGCCCTGCATGGCCGGGGTGGCGAGGACGGCACGGTGCAGGGCCTGTTGGAGGTCATGGGCATTCCGTATACCGGTTCGGGCGTCCAAGCCAGCGCCATGGGCATGAATAAAGCGGTGACCAAGGCCTTCGTGCGGATGCACGGGGTTCCCGTCGCACCCGGCGTCGTCATGCAGCGGACCGGTAACCGGGCCATGCCGGCACAACTCTCGTGGCCACTGGTCGTCAAGCCCGCGAACGAAGGTTCTACGGTGGGCGTGTCGGTGGTGCGAAAGCCCTCGCAGTGGAAGGGCGCGCTGAGACGGGCTTTTGAACGCGATCATGATGTGCTCGTGGAATCGTTTATCGACGGTCGTGAACTTGCCGTATCCGTGTTGGACGGCGAGGCCTTGCCCCCGGTCGAGATTGTCGCCCCCAATGCATTCTATGATTATGCCGCCAAATATGAGAAAGCCGAAACACGGTACCTGTGCCCGGCCCCCGTCACCATGGGCCTGGAGCAACGAGTGAAAGCCTTGGCGGTTCGGGCCTACCGGGTGTTGGGCTGTGCGGGCGCAGCCCGGGTCGACTTCCGGCTCAACCACCTCGGCCGGCCCGTTTTTTTGGAAATCAACACGATCCCCGGGATGACCCGGAGAAGTTTGTTACCCATGTCCGCGGCCCGGGCCGGTCTTGACTACGATTCGCTGACGGAACGGATTTTGCAGTCCGGTCTGGCGCGACAATCGAATTGGAGCACCGCGAAGGAGAGGACTGGACGGGCATGAGGCGCGAAAATCGATCACGTCGGCAGGCGTCGTCGCGCAGGCGGTGGACCCGCATGATTCGGGGAGGGCTGCTCGGCATCCTGGTGATCCTCGGCATGCTGGGCTATCAGTGGCTCCCATCGGCTGTGGCCGGTTTGTTGTCTATCCAGCGCGTGTCCATATCCGGGACCGAACGGCTCGATCGCCGAGTCGTGCTGTCGCTGTTGGATTTGCCCGATGATCGTTCGTTGCTGTCGGTGGATCTCTCAAGCCTGGAACAGAAAGTGGAGGCTCATCCTGCGGTGGCGTCCGCGTCGGTAGGGCGCGTCCTGCCTCACACCCTGACGGTGATCGTGGTCGAGCGAAAGCCGGCCGCGTTGTTTCAACACGCGGGAGGAACGTTGTTTTTGGATAAAGAAGGAGTGGTGTTGTCCCTTGCACCCGACAGGCCGGCGGGGACGTTGCCTGAACTGATGGGTCTTTCGGCGGTGAAGATCTTGGGTGGCGATCTCAAGATACAGGCTCAGGCCCGGGAAGGGCTCCGTTTCGCCAAACACCTGCAGCGCCACGTCGGTCCTGCCGTCAGCGTCGACTTGAGTGATGCACGGTTCATGGTCGGACAAACCGATGGACTGGTTTTTCGGGTGAAGAACGAATTCAAAGACATGTGGCAGCCGTATCTCGAAGTGGAGCCGTCACTTCGAGAACGCTTCCGTCAAGGAACGTATGAGATTGATCTGCGGTTCGCCGGCAAGGTGATCGTTCGTAAGAAAGGGTGAACAAGCTCATGGCGAAAAAAGAACACATTGTGGTCGGGCTTGATATTGGAACAACCAAAATATGCGCCATCGTGGCGCAGGTGACGCCCGGTGAAGGGGTCAACATCATCGGCGTCGGCTCAAGTCCGTCCCGAGGGCTTCGAAAAGGCGTCGTCGTCAATATCGACAGCACCGTGGAGTCGATCAAGAAGGCGGTGGAAGAAGCGGAATTGATGGCGGCCGTTCAAATCAACTCGGTCTACATCGGCATCGCCGGCAGCCACATTTTTAGTGAGACGTCGAAGGGCGTGGTGGCACTCAAGCGGAATGAGGTGTTTCGCGCCGACGTCTATCGAGCCATTGAGACGGCAAAGGCCGCTGCCGTCGTGCCGCCGGACCGGCGGGTCCTGCACGTCCTGCCTCGAGAGTTTATCGTGGATGACCAGGAAGGCATTCAAGAGCCGGTCGGCATTTCGGGGACGAGGTTGGAAGTCGACGTGCACATCGTCACCGGGGCGATCCCGCCGGCCAAGAATCTCATGAAGTGCGTCAACCGCGCCGGGCTCGACGTGGTCGACATCGTCTTGCAGCCGCTGGCCTCAAGTGAAGCCGTCCTCTCGGACGAAGAAAAAGGGTTGGGGATCGCCATGGTCGATCTCGGAGGAGGGACGACCGATCTGGCCATTTTCTCAGATGGGACGATTTGCCACTCGGCGGTGTTGCCGGTCGGCGGTCAGCATATTACGACCGACCTGCAAATCGGGTTGCGCACCTCGCTGGCCGACGCGGAAAAAATCAAGGTCCGTTACGGATCGGCCCTTGTCAGCATGGTGAAAGAGACGGAAGTCGTCGAGGTCCCGAGCGTCGGCGGCCGTCCACCGCACTCCATGAGCAGGCGGGAAATTGCCGAAATCATTCAACCGCGGGTGGAGGAAACCTTTGAATTGGTCCTGCGGGAAATTCACCGGTCGGGCTATGAAGGCAAACTGGCCGCAGGCGTCGTGATCACCGGAGGCACGTCGATGTTGGAAGGGATGCCGGACGCGGCCGAACTCGTCCTGGATTTGCCGGGCAGACGCGGCGTCCCGTCCGGTGTGGGTGGCTTGCGCGACATTGTGAGTAATCCCATGTTTTCCACGGGGGTCGGTCTGATCTTGCACGCCCATCGAACGGATCAGGAGTTCGAGTTCGCCGGCGGGAGCAGGAAAACCGGGAATGGGTTGGGAGGGGTGTTCGGTCGTATGAAGAGTTGGGTCCTGAACCTCTTCTAAGAGGTGACGAATACAATGTTCAGACGCCACGGTTGCGGCGGATCAATGATGGTTGATCCCGTTGGGCGTGGAGTTCGGGTATCATAAAAAGGAGGCGTTCCATGTTTGCATTTCAAGAGGAAGAAATGACTCCGATTCGGATCAAGGTCATCGGACTTGGCGGAGCAGGGTGCAACGCAGTCAATACCATGATTGCCGCCGGCCTGACTCGAGTGGAGTTCGTGGTGGCGAATACCGATCTTCAATCATTGAGCAAATCCTCGACCCAGTACCGCATTCAGTTGGGCCCTACGCGAACCAAAGGACTTGGGGCTGGCGCGAACCCCGAAGTGGGCAAGGAGTCCGCGCTGGAAAGTGAAGACGACATCCGGGCGGCCTTGGAAGACGCCGATATGGTCTTCGTCACGGCGGGCATGGGCGGTGGGACCGGAACGGGCGGCGCGCCTGTCGCGGCCAGACTGGCGAGAGATCTCGGTATTTTGACCGTCGGCGTGGTGACCAAACCCTTTCAACATGAAGGGCAGCGCCGGATGGGGTACGCGGAAGAGGGGTTGCGGGAGCTCAGGCGGCACGTGGATTCGTTGCTCGTGATCCCCAATCAGAAATTGCTGACCCTGGTGGATAAGAGCACACCGGTGCTGGAGGCGTTCAAAGTGGCGGATGACGTCCTGCGTCAAGCTATTAAAGGCATTACCGACGTCATCACGACTCCCGGCTTGGTGAATGTGGACTTTGCCGACGTCAAAACGGTCATGTCCTACAGGGGCAGAGCCGTGATGGGGATGGGCGTAGCCAGGGGAGCGAATCGCGCGATAGAAGCCGTTCAGCAAGCGATGACCAGCCCGCTGTTGGAAGAGAGCGGCATCGAGGGAGCCAAAGGGATGTTGTTCAACATCACCGGCGGCACGGATCTGTCCCTGCATGAACTCGACGAAGCATCAACCATTGCGAAAGAAGCTGCGGATCCTCAAGCCAATATTATCGTCGGACACGTGATCGATCCGGGCTTGGTAGACGAGGTCATCATCACCGTGATCGCAACCGGATTTGAACAACAGCAAGACCTCCTCCGAACCACGTCGGTCGCGAATCCGGTAGTCCAAGAACGGCCTCGTCTCCCTGTGCCTCCGGTCCCCCAACCGGTCTTGACCATGGCAGGGAAGGCTTCCCCGGACGGATCGGACGACGACCTGGATCGCCCGGCATTCATGCGACGAGGGGAATTGGATTCGAGAATCGAACAGGGTGATTTGTTGGTGGATGCGGATTGGGACGTTCCCACGTTTTTGCGCAGGAGAGCCAATTAACGGGTTGGGAGAAAGGAGGGCAGGAAGAATGGTCCTGGTAGCGGAACCTCCGACACGTACACCGATGCTTCCCTTCACAAGTTGGTCTTTTGGGCGGATGAGCCAACGTACCTTGCATTACTTCGGGACGCGTCATGGGCCGGAGTATGGACGGATGAACGGAGAACAGGGGACGGTGAAGGCCGGAGATCCCGACTATCCGTTGATCGTCTCCATCCGCCAGGTCCATGGGACGGACGTGTTGAGCATTGATCGTCCCGTGAAGGCGGGCCAAACGTTTTTCGGCGGTCATGACGCCGTGCTCACCAATCAAGCCGACACGTTATTGACCGTCCACACCGCCGATTGTGTTCCCGTGTTGCTGATGGATACCTCACGCGGCGTGATTGGAGCCGTGCATGCGGGCTGGCGCGGGGCGGTGCATGGTATTGTGGCGAAAAGCGTGCGCAACATGATGGAACGGTTCGACGCCGGCTTGGCCTCGCTTCACGTGGCGATTGGGCCGTCGGCCGGGCCATGCTGTTATGAAGTCGATACGCCGGTGATGGACCAGTTGCCACCGGATGTGCTCGGGGACCCGGCCATTCTCAGACGAACCGGTCTCGAGACCGGCCGGTTGGATTTAAAAAAATTCATTCAGTGGCAAGCCCTGTCGCTCGGCCTTGCCGAAGACCATATCCATAGCGTGGATCTCTGCACGATCTGTCGCCCGGATTTGTTTTTCTCCTATCGCCGGGAGGGAGCAGTGCATGGGAACATGGTCAGCGGAATTATGTTGAGGAACCTCTGATTTATTGCACTATCAGGCGCATGGCTGCGTTTTGTCCCTCCCTTCTGCCTGTCCTGAGCGGAGCCGAAGGAAGCGGAGCCGAAGGGTAAGGGGAGGATGAGCCAGGCTTGCCCCCGCGAAAGCGGGGGTGGGGTAGAGTCTTTTCAGGGACGTAGCGTTGGATGATCTCTCGACGAAGATTCAGGCGACACGAGATCGAATTCGCCGCGCGGCGGAACGCGCAGGGAGGGACCCGTCTGACGTGCGATTGGTTGCGGCGACCAAATACGTCGAAGCATCACGGGTCCTCGATGCCGTCCGGGTTGGTCTGACCATCTGCGGAGAAAACCGCTGGCAGGAAGCACAGGCCAAGATGCAAGCGGTGGGTGAACGTGGGGACGTCGAGTGGCACTTCATCGGCCGGCTTCAGCGACGAAAACTCAAGTGGCTGGTAGGTCGATTCACCCTCATTCATTCTGTGGAATCCTTGGAGCAGGCTGAGGAGATTCAACGACGGGCCCATGAACGACACACGTCCCAGGCCATCCTGCTCGAAGTCAATGTTGGAGGCGAAGAATCCAAAGGCGGGTTTTCGCCCGACGCGTTGCCGTCGGCCGTCTCGCAAATCGACACCTTCCCGTCCGTGTGCGTGCAAGGGCTCATGACGGTTCCTCCGTGGAATCCGGACCCCGAACTGATGCGGCCGTATTTCCAACGACTCAAACAGATGGCCGAATTGATCAGCAGGCTGCCATTGCAGCGCGTCCATATGCACGAACTCTCCATGGGCATGTCCAATGATTTTGAAATCGCGGTGGAAGAGGGCGCGACGTTGGTGCGTGTCGGCACCGCGCTGTTCGGCCCGCGACGGGAGCCCGTGACGGCTGAATCGTGAACGCAGGCCGGCATCCGGTTGTTCCCCTCCTTTGCCTGCCCTGAGCGGAGCGTAGGGTCGGGAGGGGTGAAGGGGAGGTAGAGACTGGTGCGGTGCAGGCTGACACATGACGGGAACTCCGCTAACCAACGTACGTTATGAGGAGAAGAGACCATGTTCGTCGCAGGTAATATTTTGCAGGGGCTGGCCTATGTCCTGGATACGGTCCTGTTCCTGTATATGTGGCTGATTATCATCCGGGCCCTGATATCGTGGGTGAATCCTGATCCGTGGAATCCGATCGTTCAGTTTCTCTCCAAGGCGACCGACCCCGTCCTGATCGTCATCAGACGCAGGGTGGGAATACTCGGTGGCATCGATGTCTCGCCCATTTTGGCTATTTTGCTGATTATGTTCTTGCAATATGCCGTGGTCCAAACTATTCGGGACATTGGTTTGAGGTTGCATTGAAGACAGAGGATCGTCTCCATGCGCTTTCATGACGACGCGTGTCGCACCACGGTGACATGGAGCTCGCAACTACGGCGAAACGGCCGTCGGTTCATGTTCGCGTGAGCGCCATCCACCAGGCCTTCCAGCGGGCCGTCAATGAACACGTGTTCCCGGGTGCGGTGGCCCTGGTGAGGTCTCGCGGAACCGTCGTGTTTCACGAAGCCGTGGGAACCCGGGGGGCTCCACCCGACGACCAGCCGGTTCGCCTGGACTCGATCTATGATTTAGCCTCCTTAACCAAGCCACTCGCCACGAGCACGGCCATGTTGTGTTTGGTCCAGGATGGACACCTGCACCTGGACCAGCCCGTGTCGCAATGGGCGGACGAGTTCCGGGAGAGCCCGTTTGCCGGCGTCGATCTCCGGCAACTGCTCTCGCATCAAGCGGGGCTGCCGGCGTGGCGACCCTATTATGAACAATTGGCGCCCTCGGCGTTACCGCCCCGGAATGAAGAAGAACGACGACAACGCGTGCACGCGTTGCTGAACGCCATCGCGTCCGAACCAATCGAATACCAGCCGGGGAGTCAAAGCCTGTACAGCGACCTGGGGTTTCTGGTGCTGGGCGAGATCGTCGAACGGTGTGCGGGGACGTCCTTGGCTGCCTATTGCCGGCGGAGAATCTATGAGCCCTTGGGCATTTCGTCCGTGGCGTTTCTCGGTTGCGAGGAAACGATCGCGGAGGATCCGGCGCGCCTCGTCCCCACGGAATGGGAACGTTGGAGAAATCGTTTGCTGTGCGGAGAAGTGCATGATGAAAACGCGTACGCGTTGGGAGGCTGCGCCGGGCACGCCGGGCTGTTCGGAACGGTCCACGCCGTCGGCCAACTTTCCGCCGCGTGGCTTCAGGCGGTACACGGCCGTGATGGGGTATTGAGCGCTGCTCTTGCGAAACAGTTTACCCATCGCCAATCCGCTATGTCTTCTTGGGGGCTGGGCTGGGATACCCCTTCCGCCCCCTCATCCTCGGGCACGAGGTTTTCGTCACGGGCATTCGGGCATGTGGGGTTTACGGGCACGTCTCTCTGGATCGATCCGTCCTGTGACCTTGAGGTGATTATTTTGTCCAATCGAGTGCATCCGACCCGAACGAATCAGGCCATCAAGGCGTTCCGTCCACAGATTCACGATGCGATCTATCAGGAATGGGGTGGGAGGTGAGGGCCGGGGAATGCCGTGCGCACTCCGTTCGAGAAGGAAACGGGTCAGTCGGGATACTCAACCCACGTTTCTTTTTCAGCCAGATATTTTTGACCCTTGAAATTCAACCGCGTCCGCATGTGCGTAAAGCCCAAGTGACGAAGTTTATCCACGATGTCCGTGATGGCGCCGCCCACGGTCTGGTGAACGCCGCTTTCCGTGACTAAGGCTTCGTAGGTCATCGTGGCCGTGTAGCCGCGATTCACGTGTTTGACCGGCACGAGACGGTTGAAATAGCGATCGCTGGGATCGGTGCCTTCCAACTGGTGCTTCTCGATGACGGCGTTTCGTAACCGGAATGACAACGGCAAGGTACTCATGGGGATTGGTCCTTTCCATTCATTTTCATAGGCCATGATTATAGGGAGGAGAGCCGGAAGCTTCAACCATGCCGTTCGATCGGGTTTGTGCTCAAAGCCGCAGGCCTGAGAAAAATGGTTGCATTTCGGTTGACTTACTCACGTCTCACCCTTAGTCTTGTTTCACTAAGGAGGTTACCCGTGATTTCCAAACAAGGGCCAGGCACGGATGTCATGGATGCACGTTTCTCCATTGGCGGCGTGGTTCCGCTGAACATCCCGAATAGTCTGACCATACTCCGGATATTGTTGATTCCGCTCATTGTCGGGCTATTGATCTACGAGCACGTGGAGTATGCCTTGGTGACGTTGATCATCGCGGCCCTGACCGATGCCCTGGACGGCACGATCGCTCGTATGGCGAATCAGAAAACGCGGTTTGGGGCCTACCTCGATCCGCTGGCGGATAAGCTATTACTCATGACGACATTCGTGACGTTTTCGCTGTTGGACATGGTGCCGGTGTGGACCGTCATCCTGGTGGTGAGTCGTGATGCGATTCTACTCACCGGCACGCTGCTGGCCCATCTCACCAGTACTGCCATCGATGCCTCACCTACGGTATTGGGTAAAGCCACGACCCTGTTTCAGGCAGGTTATATGATCCTGGTCCTTGCCTTTACCGCTCAAAATCTGGACACCGCTCTGCTGTTTCCCCTGTTGTTGACGATGAGTCTGCTGACGGTTCTTTCCGGCATGCATTATATTTTCCGCGGTGTGAGTCAGTTGAACAACGCGGAGGATTCATAAGGAATTCCACGTTTCGTGGCGGGGTCTTATGCTGCACACCCGGCTGGGTCAACTACTGCTTGATGCCGGATGTGTGACCGCAGCTCAATTGCGAGAAGCGCTGGCTCGACAGCAGGAGACTCGTCAACCCCTCGGTCAAGTCCTCTGTGAACGTCAGGTCATTTCCGAAGAAACGTTGCTGAAGTTTCTGGGCCAGCAGTATGGATTGGCCACGGCGTATCCCTTTCCTGCCGACGTGGCGCCGCAGCTTGCGAACTGCGTTCCCCAGGCCTGGGCCCGGCAACACGTGGCCGTACCGGTGAATCAAGTCGGTCGCCGGTTGACGGTCGCTCTGGCTGATCCGGCCAACCTGCACGTGTTGGATGAAGTACGGTTTCGGACCGGATTGCAGGTGATTCCGGTCATCGCGCTGGAATCTGATATTCGCCGCTGCATGCAGGCGTTGTACCAGGGGCAGGATGACGGTCGACACGACGGCCCATCCGCACCGGCGAACACG
>VXOF01000102.1 GCA_009840285.1 Nitrospira sp. SB0662_bin_26 | reverse complement strand
CGCATCGTGGTTTTTCTTTCTTCCGCAAAGCAGAGGGTTCGATGAAACGCCGTGGCGATGAGTTCATGAAGGCGTTGCCGAATGTCACGTTCATTCCAGAAAAAACGCTGGACATCCTGGACCCACTCGAAATACGAGACGATCACGCCTCCTGAATTGGCTAGAATGTCGGGGATAATGAAGACGTCCCGATCGTCCAGAATTGCGTCCGCCTCCAGCGTCGTGGGTCCGTTGGCCGCTTCCGTCAGGATGCGACAGCGAAGGTTGCTCGCGTTCTTTTCGGTTATTTGTTCCGAGAGCGCGGCGGGAATCAGTACCGTACAATCCAGGGCGAGCAACTCATCGTTGGTCACGTGATCACCGACCTTCATGTCCTGCAGGGGCTGGCCGAGCCGGTGCTTCCGGAAGATGTCGTCTATCGGTAACCCCTTGGGGTTGAAGACGCCCCCTGCTACGTCGCTCACGCCGATCACGCGTCCTCCGGCTTCGCTGAAAATTTTGGCGGTGTGGGAGCCGACGTTTCCAAACCCTTGGATGACAATGCTCGTGTCCTCCAGGTTGAGCCCCTTGTGACGAAGAGCTTCGATCGTGACGTTGACGACGCCACGTCCGGTTGCTTCTTCGCGGCCCAAGCTGCCCCCGATTGAAAGCGGTTTGCCCGTGACTGCGCCCGGGACGGCGAATCCCACCTGCTGGCTGTAGGTATCCATGAACCAGGCCATGACTTGCTGGTTCGTGCCGATGTCCGTGGCCGGAATGTCTTTGTCCGGGCCGATCAGCGGGAAGATCTCCGCCGCGTACCGCCGGGTGAGCCTTTCCAGTTCGGAGAGGGATAACTGACGAGGATTGACTTGAATGCCGCCCTTGGCTCCTCCATAGGGCAGCCCCGCCAGGGCGGTTTTCCAGGTCATCCACATGGCCAGGGCCGCCACTTCGCCCAGCGTCACGTCCTGATGGTACCGGAGCCCGCCTTTGGACGGCCCGCGTGCGGAATCATGTTGGACCCGGTATCCCTGGAAGACGCGGACGGTGCCATCGTCCATGCGGATCGGGAGCGCCACCAGCAATGATCGCTGCGGCGTCTTTAAGCGTTCGCGCAAATTCGTGTCCAGGTTCATGGCTTCCGCCACCTGATCGAATTGAGCAACGGCTAGACGAAAAGTCGGGTGATCGAATTCAGTGATCATGGCCTCGCGTTCCCGTGACAATCGGCGGGCGTGCTTCCTGATAAAATCTTACTCTTTGAGCATGGCAATGTCACTCAAGTTTGCGATCAAAGGCATTTACGCAACGCCTGTCACCTTGTATGATGAGATGCGGTGGAGGGTCGGGCTGATTGTTGTGTCATGTTTGAGAAAGAGAATCGCGTGTCGAAACGATTGTCTTATTTGTGTTGTTTTGGCTGGCTGATGCTGCTCCTGCCGGCGAGCTTGAGTCAGGCCGGGAGTTCTCCGATCATTCTTTTGGATCGGGAGCCTTTTTATGCGCCCGCGACCATGACGATCCTCCCGGGGCAGTCGATCCGGTGGCACAATCAATCGATGCAGCCGCATACCGTAACACACGACGGATGCGGGCGTGGCAGGAACTGTGCCTTTGCCTCCAAACATCTTCATCCCGGCGAGCGGTTCAGCGTGCGGGGATTGCCTCCGGGGATCTATTCCTATCATTGCGAGATCCATCCGTTTATGCGCGGTCGTATTCAGGTGAAACGGATGGTGCCCACCCCCGGCACTACGAAATTGTAGTAGGGATCAACGATCGTTGATCCCTACATTCGTCTATCGGGGACAGACATCACGGGCCGTCTTGCGCGTCTTCCGTTTTATAATGGACACGAAGAAGATACAGTCCTTGAGGCGGGGCGGTGAGCCCTGCTTCGCGACGATCCTTGGCTTCAAGGATTGCCGGCAGGGCATCCGGGTTTCTTTTCCCGTGGCCGATTTCAACGAGGGTTCCGACCAAGGCCCGGACCATTTGTTTCAAAAAACGGTCGGCCTGGATCGTGAAACGAATCAGCGGGCCGTCGTGGGTCCAATCAATCCGGTGAATGGTGCAGACGGGATTTTTGGTGCCGGCATTTGGGCCTTGAAACGACGTACAGTCGTGTTGCCCCAGGACGTGACGTGAAGCCTCGCGCATGACGTTGACGTCAAGCGGTTTGGCAATCTGCCACGCGCGGAGGCGATCCAACGCCGGGCGCGTCGGCTGATTGAGAATGCGATATTCGTAAGTTTTGGCGTACGCGTCGTAGCGCGCATGGAACCCGTCAGCCGCGACCTCCGTTTGGCGGACGCTAATGGTTTTCGGCAGTACCCCGTTCAACGCGCGAGTCCATTCATGAGGCAAGAGCGGATGATCCGACTGAAAGCCGACGACTTGCCCGAGCGCGTGTACGCCCGCGTCCGTTCGACTGGCCGAGATGGTTGAGATCGACTGCCTGGTAATCTGGCGCAACGCGTCTTCCAGCGCGGCTTGGATCGTCGGCCGGTCGGGTTGCCGTTGCCATCCGGCATACGTGGTCCCGTCATATTCAAGCAGCAGTTTGTAGGTGGTCATAACCCGGTGCCGAATTGGGTGGGTTTACGGCATGGCGTGGATCATTCCTGGTTTTCCTTCTGCCCGCGAATGAATAAACGCTTACATGTCCTTCAGATATGATCGAATACCCCGATAAATACCTTCCGCCAATTTTTGCTGAAACGCTTTTGTCCTTAGCCGCTTTTCTTCCGTTGCATTTGAGACAAATCCCACTTCAGCCAGGATGCTCGGCATGCTCGTGAAGCGTAAGACGTAAAATGGCGCGGTTTTCACGCCATGGTTCTTGACCTTGTAGTTCTTGCGCAAGGTGGTGACAAGCTTATCACTGGTGGCCTTGGCAAAAGTCTGGGATTCCTGGAGCTTATGGTCGTTCAAGCTATCGGTAATGATGAACTGCCAGGGTGGCGTGTCGCTTTCCAACCTCATGCCGTTTTCCCGTGCGGCCACTTCCAGGGCCCGAGGATCACTGGCCTTTCCAAAGTGGTAAATTTCCAGTCCCTGGATGGATCTGCGGGGATGAGAGTTGACGTGAATGGAAATGAACAAACAGGTCCGCGACTTCTTGGCGGCATCTACGTTTGAGCCCATGTCCTTCCCGCACCATTCCCGCTTCTTGGCATTGGCAAGTTTGACGCGTTTTTCCAGATCGAGAAATACGTCTTTCGTTCGGGTCAACAGGACCTTGGCCTTGTGACGTTTGTGAATCAGGTCGCGCAAATATTTCGAGATCTGTAAGACAATGGCTTTCTCCTTCGTGCCTTTTCTACCGATGGTTCCGGGGTCTCTTCCGCCGTGACCGGGGTCGATGACGACCAGGACACCTGCGTGCGTCGTCGAAGTGGAGGGAGACGCCTGTACCACGGGAGCATCATCCTGCTGAACAGCCTTTGCGGGTTTGTTTGCCTTGGGTTCAGGTTTTGCCCGACGTGTCTTTATCGTATAGAAGAGATCTACTGCCACGCGGTCCGGATCAGCGAGGGTCAGGACCCGGTACGTTCGAAGGGCTTGTAAATCCAGAATGATATGAACGGTTCCCGCACTGCCCGGGGCTATGGAAATGGCTCGCGGGAAATTTTTCCCCTTGATATGTTGCTGTGCGCGCTTGCTCAGGCGGACGTGGGTCAGGGAAATCGTTGCCTTGCGTGCGTTTTTGGTTTCCTTGACAACGACCCGGCCAGTCAGATCCAGGACGACACGGGTATATTGCCTATGAGCGTGATGCCGGACTTTGGTGACGGTGAACGGAGCGGTGGTTCGACCGGGCGCGGTTCCTTTTTTGGCAAAGAGAACCGGCGCCTGGCCTACCGCATCGGACAGGGCCGGGCTTTTTCCTCCCCTTTGCCTGTCCTGAGCGTAGTCGAAGGGTAAGGGGAGGGAAGGTGGGGTAGAGTCACCGGATGCCCAGACCGGTCCGGCTGCAATTCCGCAGACCACCGCGCAAGAGATCAGGGCAAGGGCAAAGACGTTTTTCATGAGAGTCGACGGCAGAAAATGGCGTCGTCTCAGAATACCAAATTCTTCACGTTCTGTCATTGACAGTATCAAGTCGCTGGGCTAGCGTGTTTTGCCGTATGCGACTCACTATCCTCATCGACGGATACAATTTATTGGGGGCTTTCGGCAAGCAAAGGCCTGAACAGGTAAGCGCTGCCGACGAGGCACGGGAAGCCCTCATCACCCGGCTTTCGTTGTACGGCCAACGCAAAGGACATCCTGTGACCGTGGTGTTCGATGCCTGGCGGGAGCCGACGGGCCTTGAGCATCATGAACACCGGACGGGCGTACAAGTGGTGTTTACCAAACGGGGAGAACGCGCCGATCAGGTCATCCAGCGTCTAGCCCGGGAGTACGGCCGGGATTGCGCCGTGGTGTCGTCGGATCTGGAGATTATCCAGACGGCTAAATCTCACGGGGCTTTTGTGATGAAATCCCAGGAATTCAAAGTAAAACTTGAATTATTGGGAAATTCAAAATCCCACGCAGGGAAGGCCATGGCCCCGAAACAATCCTGGACCAAGCCCGAAGAAGAGAGTCCTCCGGCGCGCCTCGATAAAAAAGGAAATCCTCGCAAGTTACCAAAAGCCGTCCGCAACCGGAAGCGCCGACTCAAGGGATTCTGAAGAGCCGTTTGGTATTGTCCACGGTTGCATGTGCCAGCGATTCGATGGACCCGTTCCCCCGGACGTCAGCCAAGGTTTCCGCCACGTATTGCACGTAGGCGGGTTCATTCCGTTTCCCGCGATAGGGAACGGGCGCCAGATAGGGACAATCCGTTTCGACCATGAGACGGTCCAGGGGGACGGTCTTCGCGATGTCCCTCAGCATCGTCGCATTCTTGAACGTCAGCACGCCGGAAAAGGATAGATAAAAACCCAGGTCCAGCGCGTCCTTGGCGAGCCACGCGTCTCCTGAAAAACAGTGGAACACGCCGCCTACGTCGCCTGCGCCTTCCTCTCGGAGGATCGTCACGGTATCGTCCTGGGCTTCGCGTGTGTGAATGATCAGGGGAAGGTTCAGTTCGCGCGCCAGGTGAATTTGTTCACGAAATCGTTCGCGCTGGACCTCGCGTGGAGAATGGTCATAATGATAGTCCAACCCGATTTCGCCGTAGGCCACGACTTTCGGTTGCCGGGCCAATGACCGGAACGAGTCATACCAGCCCTCTTGGATTTCCTTGGCTTCGTGCGGGTGCACGCCGATGGTGGCGAAGATATTGGGATGGGCTTGGGCCAAGGCCACGGCAGCCTGGCTGGTTGCCAGATCACAGCCGATCGTGACCATGGCTTCAATCCCGGCGGCTTCGGCACGTTGAAGGACGGTGTCTCTATCGGTATCGTATCGCAGATCATCCAAATGTACGTGACTGTCAATCAGCATGAACGTTCTCCGTGTTCGTCATAGCGGGGCATCCTAGCATATCATTCGTCACCAAAGAAGCCGAGAGAGACAATGGATTGGGATACGGCAGTGTTTTACGCCGTCAACGGCTGGGCGGGGCAGTCGGCCGCCCTGGATTGGCTGATGCTGCAATGTTCATCGGCGACAAATTTCGTCGTGCTGGTCGTGGCGTTTCTGGCCTGGCGCGCGTGGCTCGATTGGCGTCACGGCCTGCTGGTTACCTCAGGCCTGGGTGTCTCGATCGGCACGGGGGATTTCCTGGGGACGCTGATCAAGTCCTGGGTGGCCCGTCCGCGGCCGTGCCAGGTGCTGCCGGCCGTTCAGGAACTGGCCGGATGCGGGAAAATGTTCAGCCTGCCTTCCAATCATGCGGTGAATACGGCCGCGGCCGCAGCCTTGCTCGGGATGCTGTTCCCCAAGACCCGCTGGATTGTCGTACCGCTCCTGCTCCTCGGCGGTCTCTCCCGCGTCTACCTCGGCGCCCATTACCCGACCGACGTACTCGCAGGCTGGTGCCTCGGCGGCCTCCTGGGTGCGACGGCCGGATATCTGGTTTCTCACTCGCCCCTATTTCCCGCATCAAGCGGGAAATAGGGAAAGGTTAACAGGGGTGTCGGGGCAGAATCGTCAGCGGAGATGACAGGCCTTACAACTTCTGCAAGGCGGCGACGCGGTCTTCGATGGGCGGATGCGTCGAGAAGATCTGCATAAAACTTCGCGTTTGCCCTGAAATTTTCATGGTCGCCAGTGCGTCTTCCGTCTGGTACTGGTACTCGACTCGTTTGACCCATCGATCGATCGCTTGCAGCGCCGAGATCATGTGATCCTTGCCCACCGTGTTTGCCGCAAATCTGTCGGCGGAGAATTCCCGGCGGCGTGACCACCAACTGATGGGAATCATCGCGAGGATCGACAGGACGATTTGAAGAAAGAAGTAGACCCCGAGGCCCAGCATGGGATTGCGTTCGGCCACCTGACGATACACGATCCGGCTGATGAAATAGACGAAGGTATTCATCAGGCCGGCCAGGATCGTCGTCGTAAACATATCGCCGTTATAGACGTGCCCCATTTCATGGGCCAGTACGGCCCGGACCTCTCCTTCGTTCAAATTATTCAACAACCCGGTTGACACGGCCACCATCGAATTGTTCTTCGATGGCCCCGTGGCAAAGGCATTGGGGTCCGGCGAATCGTAAATCCACACTTCCGGTGTTTTGATGTTCAGCCGGTTGGCGATCTTCTGCACCGTTTCATACACCAGTAATTCGGCGGCGTTCCGGGGTTGGGTAATCTGCTCGCAATCCAACATCATGCGTGCCATTTGCTTGGAAAACGCCAGACTGATGAAGGCTCCGCCGAATCCGATGACAAAGGCCCACAAGAGGTCTTGTTGCATGAACGAACCGCGGAGGTCGATCCCGAACGCCGGCAGGACCATTTCCACGAGAATCGTGAAGGTGATCGACAGGGTGACAAAGATCAGAATATTGGACAACAGCAGCAGGCCAATGCCTTTCAGCTTTTTCATGCACTCCTCCTCTGCGAAAACACTGTGCTCAGGTGATGGGTCACGCTCTTTGTTCGATGAACTTCCGCCGCCGGGCTGGTCCGGATGGGTTGCTTGAAACCCTCAAGCGTCCCCCCTATAGTCAACTTACCATGATATAGTAATACCATATTTGCGTGAGTCAAGACAGGATGCTCACGCGCCCCCTCACCCCAGCCCTCTCCCTCCAGGGGAGAGGGGGTTGCGGCGGGAATCGTTCGCGATTGAGGATACATAAAGGGATGCCTGATGAGAAATAAAATTTGGTTTGCCGTGTTGCTGTGTTGCGCGTTGACAACTTTTTCCACGGGGTTGGCTTTTGGTGATAACGAACAGGAGGTCTTGGTTCTCCAACCGGATGCCGAGGGGATTCAGCGGGTTTTCATTATACTAGACAGCTATGAGTATGCCCCTGCTCGTATCAGCGTCGAGGCGGGGGTGCCGATCGAATTCCAGCTTGAAAACCAGAGTTTTCTGACCCCGCACAATTTCATCATCGATTATCCTGCTGTGGGTCTCCAGCACAACGTCAGCGTGGACGCCGGAGACAGCGCCATGATCCGATTTCTGGTGGAAACCCCCGGAACGTACACGTTTTATTGTGATAAACAATTGTTGTTTTTTCCCAGCCACCGCGAAGAGGGAATGGAGGGCCGTCTTGAGGTCAGGCCGGCCGGTCATTGATGAATGCGAAGCACCTCGAACGCTATTTGTTGCATGACGTGTTGAAGCAGGTGTCGCGTTCGTTTTATCTGACCCTGGCCGTTTTGCCCGGATGTGTGGCCAAACAAGTGGGGCTGGCGTATCTGTTCGCACGTGCGGCCGATACCATTGCGGATGCAGGCCGGGTGGACCGGACCACCAGGGCCGAGTTGTTGAGGCGACTCAAGCTCCAATTCGTTCAGGAAGCGTGCAATCACGAAGATATCAAAGCCATTCAAACCGCGGCGACGGCCTCTCAGCAGGGGCATGCCGGTGAGCGCACGTTACTCGAACACCTTGACCATTGTTTTCAGGCGTACGAAGATTTGGCACAGGACGATCAGACAGAGATCCGTCGCGTCCTGCCGATTCTCATCAGCGGCATGGAAATGGATTTGGAGCGTTTCCCCGGGGAATCCGAAATCGAGCTGGCCGCCCTTTCTTCGTTGGAGGATCTTGACCTTTATACGTACAAGATCGCAGGGTGCGTCGGGGAGTTTTGGACCAATATCATGTACGCCCATCTGCCCCGCATTCGCCGGACTTGGGATCGGGAGGCCAAGATTCGCACGGGAATCCGGTTCGGCAAGGGGCTCCAATTAACGAACATTTTGAAAGATCTGTCCACGGACCTGCGCCGCGGGCGGTGTTATATCCCTTCGGAGATGCTGGCCCAGGCGGGATTGGAACCTCGTGATTTATTGGAGACACGATCAATGGCCGTCTTCAGCCCGATTCTGCACACGTTGGTGCAGACGGCTCTTGCCCACCTGGATCAGGGATGGCTGTACGCCACGTCGATTCCGCGACGCGATTTTCGTCTGCGCCTGGCGTGTATGTGGCCGGTCCTCATTGCCCTGAAAACACTGCATCTTCTGACGACGTGCGATAATCTCCTGGACCCCGCCAGGAAATTGAAGATATCCCGGTCCGAGGTCTACCGGATCATCGCTGCCTCCACGCTCACCGGAACCACGTCGGCCGGCACGGCCTATTGGGGACACCTGCGCAAAGCCGTCGGGTAAAAGCGGTTACTCGGCCTGAGGAACGAGTAGCTTCTCGCCTTTGCGAAACACCGCGTAGATCGCTTGTGAGGGGCAGGCATCGAGACACATCCGGCACGTATCCATGCACCGTGATTCGTCGAATTTATACGGGGGGGTCGATAGCCAAGCCCCGGTGGGGCAAACGGGTATGCAGACGGCCTTATGTGTGCAGCGGTCCGGATGACGAACCAAATGATCGCGAGATACCATCATGGGTTTCACTCCTTCGAACAGACCCCCGGAGAACATATCCAGCATGTTTTCGGGACGTCGCATTTTATGAATTCCATTGTTTGACGAGCGACCGAATCCGGTCCTTTAACTCGGGGATGTCGTCCAGGTTGTTGTGAATGGCGCCCAGGATATTCTCCATGCGTGCCGTTCGGGTTGCTTCCCGGTCCCGTTGGGCCAGGGCTTCGTATTCGCGATAGGCCTCGGGATACAGGTCTCGAAGACGGGCTTCCGCGGCCTCTATCCCGTCCCGGAGTTGCTTCGGTTCCGGTGCCGGAGGTGGTACAATGGCAAACGTCCCGTTATCGAATATGAGCACTTTGGCGTCGCTTTGTTCAATCGCGGTCACGGACGTGACGGTGCGGCCGGTTGCCTCATCCCAGGATCCGAGCAGCCCGGGAAACTGTTTAAGGAACGCGACTTTTTCCTGGTTCGCTTTCCATTTGGCTTCATTCGCCGACATGTAGGGCTCATGTATGTTGATCGTTATGAGGAACCTCTGATTTAGTGCACTATCGGGCGCATCGCTGCGTTGTGTCCTCGCTCAACCCTCACCTATCTCTATGATAAGCTTCGAGTTTTGCTCCGGGACGCCTTGCCCTGCATCCCGCTATCACAATAAATCAGAGGTTCCATAATTGAGACGACTTGTGTTGCGTCATGGAATCGAACGTTTAAGAGGCAATGGGAGTGGCGCGGGATTCCAGCCGGAGCGGCGGAACGTCGTGCCCGGGCATGAGCAGGCGTTCGACCAATTCGCCTTTGACCACGTGTCGTTCCATAATTTCCGTGACGTCGGTTTCGTTGCCGACCCAATACCAGACGCCTTCCGGGTAAATGACGACGCTGGGCCCATATTCACAATGATCCAGACACCCGGCCTTATTGGCTCGGACGATGCCCTTGAGCCCGAGTCGCTGGACTTCCTGTTTGAAGAATGCGTGCAGTTCCGCGGACCGGTGATCAGCACAGCACCCTCTCGGGTCACCCTTGGGCCGTTGATTAATACAAATGAAAATATGGTGCTTGAATCCACTCATGGTTGCCTCTCTTAACAGATTTTGTTGCGAAGCACAAAATAGTACAGGAGCGTTCTTTCTCGTGTCCAGTCATATGCGATAATGGAGAGACATGAAGATCGGCATCGCTAAAGAGATCAAGGACCATGAATTCCGGGTGGCCTTAACGCCGGAAGGGGTGGATGAAGTCGTTCGGAACGGCCATGAGGTCTGGGTCGAGACCACTGCCGGCCAAGGGGCGGATTTTCCCGATGATTCGTATCGCGCGGTAGGCGCGCGCATTGCATCGTCGGCGGAGGAACTCTTCGACCGGGTTGAAACGATCCTTAAGGTCAAGGAACCACTCGCGTCGGAGATCGCGTCTTTGCAGCCCCGTCATACGTTGTTCACGTTTCTCCACTTGGCGTCGTCGAAGCCTTTAACCGAGGCGTTGATGAAATCCGGATGCACGGCCATCGCGTACGAAACTATGGAAGACGAGAAGGGGCACCTCCCCATGTTGCTGCCCATGAGTCAGATTGCCGGAAAGCTCGCGGTGCAGATTGGCGCGCATTATCTGGAGAGGACGCAGGGGGGAAAGGGTATTCTCCTCGGCGGCCTGCCGGGGGTGTCACGGGGCCATGTCGTGATTCTCGGCGCCGGTGGGGTCGGCTCGAATGCGGTAGAAGTTGCGCTCGGAATCGGTGCGCGAGTCACCGTTATCGGAAACGATATGAGTCAATTGCAGAGGTTGCAGGAGCGCTTTGGGAATAACATGACGACGTTGGCCTCCCAAAGAC
>VXOF01000019.1 GCA_009840285.1 Nitrospira sp. SB0662_bin_26 | reverse complement strand
CGGTAACCCCACGCGCCGGAAAGTGGAAGTGACGTTCGACGTTCCCGAACGAGTGGCGTTTTCCTTACACCGTGTTGACCAGGACTTTTTCCAGCGGCTGCTTCCGGTCATCGGCGACCGCTACCTCGAAAATTTTCCGTATGAACGGTACCTCGCCTTCGGGGAGGAGGTCTCTCCGGAGATCAGGGCTCAGGTGTTCGCGCAATTGCCGGAACTGTTTCCCGTGGCCGAGCACAATCCCGTCATCGATTTTAACCTCCGCAAGGGCGTCCGGTTTCACGACGGCCATGACTTTGACGCCGGCGACGTGAAGTTTACGTATGACGCCATCATGAATCCCAGGAATCTGTCGCCCCGCACGTCGGATTTCGAGCCGATCAAGGCGGTTGAGATGATCGACGCGCATACGGTGCGCGTGGTGTACAAGCGGTTGTTCTCCCCGGCGATCAACGCCTGGACCATGGGCATCCTCCCCGAACACCTGCTCAACGCCGAGGCCATGCAACGCGAGATGGACGAGCGCGGCCTCTCCGACGCCGCCCGGGAAGCGTTCGGCATGCGTGACAGTCAATTCAACCGCAACCCCATCGGTAGCGGGCGTTTCCGGTTCGTCGAATGGCACAGCGATGAATACATCCATCTCCGGCGTAATGACGACTATTGGGAAGGGCCACCGGAATACCAGGACTATTACATGCGGATCGTGCCCGACCTGTTGACGCAGGAGATGGAATTCCGGTCCGGCGCGGTCGATTACTACGGGACTCAACCGCACCAGGTAGCACGGTACAAGGAAGACGACACGTACCAGTCGTTTTCGAGCCTGGGCTTCGGTTATTCCTACATCGGCTACAACAATCGCCGGCCGTTGTTCGCCGACCCGGAGGTGCGCCGGGCCCTGGGCATGGCGATCAACGTGGAAGATTTTCTCCGGTACCTGTTGTACGGCGAAGGGGAACACATCACCGGCCCGTATCCCCCCAACACCCAATGGTACGACCAGACCGTGAAGCCCTTGCCCTATGATCCCGAGGCCGCGCGGGCCCTGCTGGAAGCCAAAGGCTGGCGCCTCAACGCCGACGGCTGGCTCGAAAAGGACGGCACGGTGTTCGAGTTTAACCTGATCACGAACAGCGGCAATCCCATTCGCAAGAACATCATGACGATCGCGCAGAACACCTGGAAGAAAATCGGGGTGAAATGTAACACGCAATATTTTGAATGGGCGGTGTTTCTGAAGGACTTCGTCAACACCGCGGATTTCGACGCCGTGGTGCTGGGCTGGAGCATGGGCGTGGATCCCGATTTGTATCAACTGTGGCATTCGAGTCAGGCCGGACCCCAGCAGTTGAATTTTATCGGGTACAACAACCCCGTGGCCGACGACCTGATCGTCCGTATCCGGCAGGAGTACGATCAGGAGGTGCAGCGGGAGCTGACCCACCGCTTACATCGACTGATTGCGGAGGAACAGCCGTACACGTTTCTCTACGCACCATTGGGCACGCGGGTGTTGGATAAGAAGATCGTGTTGGTCCATAGGAACGATGACGGGTCGGAACGGTATGAAAAGATTTATCCCATTCCGAGCGGTGACATCACGTATCACTTTCATCAATGGCGCAAGCTCGAATTTACTCCGTCATTGTGAGGGTCGGGGAAACAGGTTGAAGGGATAGCCACGAATGCAAGCCTTTATCCTTCGCAATATTCTCCAACGTCTCGTGCTGGTGTTCGTCGTGTCCATCCTCGCGCATTCGGTGATCCACCTGGCTCCCGGCGAACCCAGTGAGGTCGATCCGGCGAATCCCCGGATGAAGCCCGAAGACATTGCCAAGATCCGGGAGGCGTTTCACCTCGACGCTCCCCTGTACATGCAGTATGTCTATTGGGTCCGCGACCTTGCGTCCGGCGAGCTGAAGTCGTTCAAGGACAGCCAACCCGTCCTGGGAAAAATCTGGCGCCGCTTTCTGAATTCCCTGCCGCTCTTTATCTGTGCGACGTTGCTGGTGTGGACCCTGGCGTTTCCCACCGGCATTCAGGCGGCGATCCATCGCGGCGCGGTGTATGACCGCAGCACCACGTTCGCGGCGTATACCCTCATTTCCGTGCCGGGTTTCTTCTTGTCCTATATCGTGATTCTTTGGGTCGTGGATTTGTTCGGCGTGCCCGTGATCGGCTTGAAAACCTTCGGGATGGACATGGCGCCTCCGCTCTTTCAAACGATGGACCGGGTCTGGCACCTGGTGATTCCATCCCTCATGTCCGCCTTGGGCGGGATGGCGATCCTGTCACGGTACGTGCGCTCCCAGATGCTGGAAGTCGTGGGGCAGGATTATGTGCGCACGGCGCGGGCGAAAGGTGCGGAAGAGGACGTGGTGATCTACCGGCACGCGCTACGCAACGCCCTGTTGCCGTTCGTGACGATGTTCGGATTCTTGTTGCCGGGACTCATCGGCGGCTCGGTCATTTTCGAACAGATTTTCGCGTGGCCCGGATTGGGCCGGTTGGGCTACGAAGCCATTCTTGCGCGGGATTTTCCGGTGATCCTGACGTTGAATTTTATCGCCGCGGTGTTGACGTTGGCAGGGACCCTGCTCTCGGACATCCTGTACGCCGTCGTGGACCCGCGCATCCGGACGGGGCTGCAAGGGGATGGATAAGTGACAGAGGATCCGAAACAGTACGTCGAGGAACTGCCGCCTTCGGAAACGCCGTGGCAGGAATCCCTGCGGTTGTTTCGCAAGGACCGGCTTGCGCTGGTAGGAGCCTACGTCCTGGTGTTGCTGCTGTTCACGGCCGTGTTCGGAAAGGTCCTGACCGAATGGGTGGTGGTATTCGATCCCGAAGTCGTGCGCCTGCCGGAAAAATTTCTGCCGCCGTTGACGTTCTCGTCCACCGACGACGTTCCGGCCCATGATCGACCGTTCGGCGGCATCTATCTGTTGGGCACGGACGAGCTGGGCCGCGACGTATTCGCGCGTATGCTTCAAGGGTCCTTCGTGTCGTTGTCCATCGGGTTTATCGCGGTCGGGATTTCCCTGGCGATCGGGATTCTGCTGGGTGGGCTGTCCGGATTTTACGGCAACGTCAGGTTTGGCGTGGTGACGGTCGATACCCTCATCATGCGGTTTACCGACGTGATGTTGTGTTTCCCGACCTTTTTTCTGATCCTCACGGTGGTTGCCCTGCTCCCCCCCAGTATCTATAACATCATGATCGTCATCGGGCTGACCAGTTGGATGGGGACCGCCCGGTTTGTCCGCGCCGAATTTCTCGCGTTGCGCAAACAGGATTTCGTCGTGGCCGCCACGTCGGTCGGGGCCAGAGACCGGCGCGTGATTTTTGCGCACATGGTGCCCAATGCCATCGCCCCGGTGTTGGTCTCGGCCACCATCGGCGTGGCCACGGCCATCCTGACGGAGTCGGGCTTGAGTTTTCTCGGGTTCGGCGTGCAACCGCCCTATGCCACGTGGGGCAATATCCTGGCCGACGGCAAGGGGTTCATCTTCGACGCGCCCTGGCTCTTTTTCATTCCGGGCATGGCGATCCTGGTCGTGGTGTTAGCCTTCAACCTGGTCGGGGAAGGTCTGCGTGAAGCCCTCAATCCCAAACTGCGGAGACGCTGATTTATGAACGCTGCATCCCCTCTCCTGGAAGTGTCGCACCTCTCCACGTCCTTCTTTTCGGACCAGGGAGAAATTCGCGCGGTGGAGGACGTCAGCTTCTCGGTGCAGCCGGGACAGACCGTGGCGCTGGTCGGAGAATCCGGGTGCGGGAAATCCGTGACGGCCCTGTCCATCATGCAGTTGGTGGATTTTCCGGGAAAGGTGGTGGGCGGTCAGGTGGTGTTCAAAGGCGCCGACTTGCTGACCTTGCCCGACAAGGAGATCCGCCGGATACGCGGGAACCAGATCGGCATGGTGTTTCAGGAACCCATGACGTCGCTGAATCCGGTCTTCACCATCGGCGACCAGATCGGCGAGGTATTGGAGATTCATACCGCCCTGACCAAACACGAGATCCGGCAAGAAGTCATGCGCCTGCTGGAGAAAGTCCAGATCCCTGCGCCGGACCGGCGTATCGATCAATACCCGCACGAAATGTCTGGCGGCATGAAACAACGGGTGATGATTGCCATGGCTCTGGCGTGCCGGCCCGATCTGCTCATCGCCGATGAGCCGACCACGGCGTTGGACGTGACGATCCAGGCCCAGATCCTCGAGTTGCTCAAAGACCTGCAACGGGAAATGGGCATGGCGATTCTGCTGATCACGCACAACCTGGGTGTCGTGGCGCAATTCGCGCAGGAGATCATCGTGATGTACGCCAGCCGGATCGTGGAACGCGCGAGCGTGCCGCAACTCTTCGGAGCGCCCTCCCATCCATATACGCGGGCGCTGTTGCGCTCGTTGCCCAAGCCCGGTGCGCGGGAAACCCGGCTCGAATCCATCCCGGGCACGGTGCCGTCTCCCCTGATGTATTGCCGGGGCTGCCACTTTTCCACCCGGTGCCCGGACGTGCTGGATCGTTGCCCTGATGAAGAACCACCGCTCGTGGAAATTGCGCCGGGCCATGAATCCGTGTGCTGGTTACATCAACCCGGGAGGACGTAGCGTGGTGGATGTGAAGCCCTCTGACGGACAGCCGGGCGGACACGCAGGTCCGCTCCTACAGGTCACGAACCTCAAGAAATATTTCCCCGTTCGAAGCGGCCTCTTCTCGAACGTGTCCGCGTGGGTCAAGGCTGTGGACGACGTGACCTTCGACATTCGGCCCGGAGAAACTTTCGGACTGGTCGGGGAGTCCGGTTGCGGCAAAACCACCGTGGGTCGAACCGTGTTGCGGTTGCAGGAACCCACGGGCGGCGACGTGTCGTTTGAAGGCCAGGACCTGTTCGCCATGGATGCCAAGACGTTGCGGGCCACGCGCCGCCGTATGCAGATCGTGTTCCAGGATCCTTACAGCTCGCTGAATCCTCGCATGACGGTGGGCTCTATCGTGGGTGAGCCGCTCAAGGTCCATCACCTGGCCAAGGGCAGGGACCTGACGGATCGGGTGTGTCAATTGCTCAACCGCGTGGGTCTGAGACCGGACCATTACCCGCGCTACCCGCATGAATTTTCCGGCGGGCAACGCCAGCGGATCGGCATCGCGCGCGCGCTGGCGCTGAACCCGAAGCTGATCGTGTGCGACGAGGCGGTCTCGGCTTTGGACGTGTCCATTCAGGCGCAGATCATCAACCTGCTCAAGGACCTGCAAGCGGAGTATCGCCTGTCCTACTTATTTATCACGCATGATTTGAATGTGGTCCAGTATCTGGCAGACCGCATCGCCGTCATGTATTTGGGCAAACTGGCGGAAGTGGCGCCGGCCGCCACCTTGTTCTCCGACGCCAAGCATCCCTATACCCAGGCCCTGCTGTCCGCCAACCCGTTGCCCGATCCCACGGTGAAACATGAACGCATCCTGCTGCCGGGCGACGTGCCCACGCCGCTGAATCCGCCCACCGGCTGCCGGTTCCACACGCGCTGCCCGCACGTGATGGAGCATTGCAAAACCATTGACCCGCCACTGATCCAAATCGGCAAACCCGAAGCTGGCCACAAAGTCTGGTGTCACTTGTATTCCGGTTAGCGACACACTCCCCCTTCTGTCATTCGCGACGCTTGTCTTTATCTGTCATCCTCGACGAAAAGGACTGGATCCCCGATTAAGGATGTCGGGGACTGATCCAGTGTCTTTGCTTTTTCCTTCGTTCGCAAGAAAAGACGCTGGATTCCTGCTTTCGCAGGAATGACAGACGTTGTTCTTGAGCCCTGTAGGTCGTGTGAGCTGCAGGCATAACCCGACAATTTCGCTACAGCCTCAGGACAATGGAGAACGCGGTGAACACGCCGAACGCGCTTGAATACTCGATGCGTGCCGGCGCGTGGGTGACCCCGCTTTTGAAACTTTCTCCCAAGCTCGCATAGCGCATTCTGGGCGCATGGGACAGGTATTCAACGCCCGTCCCGAGTTGAAAGGTCACGCGCTCCAGGCACGTCACACTCAGCGCCGTCTGGAAATTGAGGGTCGTGGCGACTGCCGAATCGCTCGTGGCCCAAGCGGTCGGCTCGTCCAAGTCCGGGTCGCTCGATGTCAACAGCGTTCTCTGAGATCCGTTGTATTGGGCATCCAGGTAATACAGCCCCAGCCTGCCGTCGAACGTGAATTTCCAGCGCTCCTTGAACGGAAGGTCTATGCGTGTGCCGATGACTCCGCCCCAATACCAGGCGTCCAGTTCTTCTGTCAGGGTCAGGTTGTTGACCTCGGGCGCACGGTTGGACTCGTAGGCGAACGTCTCGGACTCCTGGTTCAGCCTCTTGTAGCTCGGCCCGATGAAAAGGGAAGTCCTGGCTCTTCCCGTTTGCCCGAAGAACATCCCGGTCACAAGATCCACGCCATGGAAGTCAACCTCCCGTTTCGTGCTGATGCGGATGGGGTCACCCCACGCGAAATTGGGAGCGCCGAAAGATATGGCGCCGCCGTCGATCTTTCCGATCCACCCGACCGACCTGACGTCCGGGTCACCTTGTATCAGCGACACGAGCAGCGGCTCCGTCTCTGACGTAATGGGACAACTGCCGTCGACCGGATTAATCGGACATCGCCTGTCGAACTCAGCCAGTGCGTCCGTCCATGGGGCTGGATCCTCGTCGTAGTTGTTGACGTGCATGGAACTGTAGAAAGTGAGGAACCCGCTCACTTCGGTAAACAAGCTCTTGCCGAAGGCGTCGTATTCGCCGCCGACCGCCAGGTTCACCAGCGGCCCGGCCTGGAATGAGGCGTCGTAGTGGTCGAGGAAGCCGATGACCTCTTCCCGGCCGTTCGTTCTGATGAACGGGCTCGACTCCGACATATCCAGAAAATACACGCCGCCGCCCGCCCTGGCATAGAAGTTCTCCGTCAAGGCGTCCGAGGCCGCGTGTGCGTGAGAACAGAGCAGGAGAAAAACGGGAAGCACCACAACGGCCCAGGGGGTCGGAAACTTTGTCTTTAAGGAATGCATAGCAACCTCCAAACGGTGGTACAGGTCATTTTCCGGCTCAAACAACGCCACGGAATGACGGAAAAGGCGATAAAGTATACTATATAAACGTTCTTCTGTCTTCCTTGATGCTTGTCCCCGACATCTTTAATCGAGGATCTAAATCGATGATCCAGCGTTTTTTCTTTTATCCTTCGTCCGTAAATCCACGCTCATCCGCCCTACTTGCCACCGGTTCCCGTTCCCATGCGAACACGTTGCGTTCGATGAAGATAAAGGCGGCGATCCACAAAAAGGCGTCCCAGAAATCGAGGAAGGTGCCGAAGAGTCCCCAATACACCGCGGCGCCCAGGATAATCGTGTAGAGCAGATATTTGGCAAGCCGGTTTGCGGTGGCAACCCAGCCCGGGAACAATTCTTTGACGCGCGGCCTCACGTCAAGCTCCAGCAGGGCCAGGATCAGGAGCCAGGTGCCGGAGTTTACGACGTCAACCCAGGCCAGCCGCGTGGCCTGAGTCAGCGCGCCGGCTTCGGCCAGCGTCCTGGCCTGCTCGTTGACGAACAGGTCTCCGGCTATCCCGGCGCAGTTCATGGCGGTCAGGGCCCGGTATTCGTCGAGTCCAACGAGCAGGGAGAACGGCTGCATCACCAGAGCGCAGGCGTTCGGTATGTCCGCGGGCACGTACAGGCCAAAGCCGAGCGCCTTGCCGAGATAGCCGGTAAAGGCGTACACGATGACGACGTAGCACAGGGCGCGCAACCCCCTGATGATGAGGCCGATGGGGCGCTTCAGCACCTCGTCGGTAAGCTGGCAGGTTTCAAGTTCGAACAGCAGTAACAGGATTACCCACGCGGCGGTGTCGATACTCGGCGCAAATCCTTCGATGATCCGCACGAACGGCAGGCCGTCTTGAAAGACGTGGGCAGCCGCTTCCCAATCGTCCTTGAAGAACAGCGCCGCGTTGGCGATGAGCGCCGCGTACACCAGATACTTGAAAACGGAAAACCAGTCGAGTCTGTTCACCTGGAGCATCGGGAATGACGGTTTGTGGTGCCTTGTCGGAAATCAGTCTAATCTAGCAGGGCTGGAGGCAATGGTCTACGTCTCACGAGACCGGCTCATGTACCGTCTTTCGTAGCCGCGTCATCTTATGACGCTTCCTTTTCTTGACGGCCTCTCCAGGCGGCATGAGCCTATCCTGAGCCTGTCGAAGGGATGCCGCCGCTACAAATGCGGAGAGGCCGTCAAGCCGCTAAGGCATGTTCGGGCTCGACTGTCCCAATGCTTCCTTGCGGGAGCGGAAGGCCGGTCCGTATAATCGCCACTTCGTGCGAACAAGGCCGCGTGCCTTGATGATACCGCCACAATGGGAATGTCTATGACCGAGCAGGACAGCAAGCCGAAACCCTACCCCGCGCTTCGCAACATCCAGTATTCGCCCATGATGCAGGGGGAGGAACACTATATCATCTTATGGGACCCCTCCGGGTTGAGTTCCGAAAAACTCATCATTCCGCTCAACCTGTTCCATCTGTTCCAATTCATGGACGGGGAGCATTCCCCGGAACAAATCGGCGTCGAATACCTGAAAAAATTCGGCGAATTTCTGATGCCGGACAAGCTCGACCGGCTCATCGCCGACTTGGACGAAAAGCTCTTTCTCGAAGGCGAGCGCTACGAGGAGGCGAAAGCCGCGGCGGTAAAGGCGTATCGTGACGCGCCGGCGCGGAACCCCCGTTTCGCCGGCAAAAGCTACGAAGCCGAACCGCAGAAACTGCGCGAACAGGTTGCCGGATTTTTCTCGTCCAAGGAAGGGCCGAGCCCCGATCCCTCCGAGCACCAGGGGAAGGCGATCAAGGGGTTGGTGGCGCCGAATTACGAAGTCAACGTGGCCGGGCCGATCTATGCATGGGCCTATAAAGAACTTCGCGAGGCAGAGGCGCCGGACGTGTATATTCTCCTGGGGACGGCCCACGCCGGGTTGGCGGGACCCGTGGCCGTGACGGACAAGGATTTCGAAAGCCCGTTGGGAGTCGTGCCGGTCAACCGGCCGCTCATGGAGGCGTTACGGTCCAAGGGTGGTGACGCGCTGTTCGCTGATGAATTGCGGCATGAAACGGAACACAGCATCGAATTTCAGTTACCCTTTCTGCAGGAAACCGTGGGCGCGCGGCAGTCCATCTCCATAATCCCGATCCTGTCTTTGTTTCCGCCCGGGTGCCTGATTGATCCGTCTCTCAAGGACGTGGCCGACCAGGTCGAACGATTCGTGGTGGTGTTGAAAGACGCGATTGCCGCGTCGGGACAGCGGGTCTGTTTCCTCGCCAGCGCGAACCTCGCGCATATCGGCCTGCGCTACGGCGACGACAAAGCCCCCACGGATTTTTCATTCCATCGTTGCATGCAAACCGACCTGGAAATGTTGAAACACGTGGAAAACGTCGATGCTCAGGGTTTTGCCGAATTTCTCCTCAAGGAACAGGATCGCCGTCACGTGTTGGGCTTCTCGGCGATCTACCTGCTCTTGCGCTTGATCGAGGCGGAAAAAGGAGAGGTCCTGCGCTACGATCGGGAGATCGTGGATCAATTCAACTCCACCATCACCTACGCCAGCGCCGCGTTTTTCTAAGAAGTTATTCTTCCACCACGTCGATGGTCATCGTTATGGGGTCCAGGGGATTGTCTTGGGGATCCCGTTCCACGGCCACGATTTGATCCACCACGTCCATGCCTTTCCGGACTTTGCCGAAGACGGTATAGGTCCGGTCCAGGCTGCTCGCGTCCTCCACACAGATAAAAAACTGTGACCCGTTGTCGTTGACGTCCCGGGTGCGATCTTCGTTCCGGGGCATTTTGGCCATGGAGACCGTGCCGCGGCGATGTGGCTGGTCGCTGGGTTCCGGGGTCAGGCCGAAACCCGGTCCGCCGGTGCCGTGCAGGGTGCGATCGGGTTCCTTGCTGAGCGGGTCGCCCCCTTGAATGATGAAGCCGGGGATCACGCGATGAAACGCCGTGCCGTTGTAGAATCCGATCTTGGCGAGGTTCAGGAAGTTGTCCACGTGGCGAGGCGCCACGTCCGTGTAAAACTGGATCGTGATGGTGCCGAACTTGGTAGAGATGACGACTTTGGGATTTTTTTTCTTGAAGGTCAGGGGAGCACTCATCGGCCGAATGTAGCAAGGCGCGCGGCCGTTGGGCAACCATCCGACATTGCCGTTTCCCATTGCCACCTTCGAAATGTCTCGGCTCTCTACCCCTCCTATCCTCCCCTTACAAAGGGGAGGAAAAGCATACGGTCATTCTCCACGTCTGAGGCCGTCCGCCGGCCGGATGCCGAGCCAGCAGACGGCGCCGATGAATGCCAGGACTGCCGCGACCCCGAGAGCGGCGGTCCATCCGAATTGGTCCGCGATCCAGGGCGTGAGCGTGGGGGAGAGGGTGCCGCCCAGGTTGGCGCCGGTATTCATTATCCCGGACAGAGTGCCGGCGTGGGCTTTGGAGAGATCCACGGTCGAACTCCAAAACGCGCCGATGGTGAAATACAGCCACCCCGCGCCCAAGGACAAGAAGGCCAGGGCAATGAACGGATGCTCAATCGCCGCCCCGGCGACGATGGAAACGGCGGCCAGTGCCATGCCCCCGGCTCCGACCCAAGGTCGTCCCTTATTTACGCCGAATCGTCCGGACAGCCGGTCCGTGACCCAGCCACCGATCGGACACAAGATCGTCATGGCGATAAAGGGACTGGCGGCGAAGAGGGCGCCCCGCAGCACGCTGAAGTTTCGCACTTCCACGAGGTAGAGGTAAAACCAGGACAGGTACACGTAGGCCACGTATCCGAAACACGTGT
>VXOF01000058.1 GCA_009840285.1 Nitrospira sp. SB0662_bin_26 | reverse complement strand
TGACCGCACCAAGCTCACGCTGGCCTTTTTCGCGGGAATCGGTCTCGCCTATATTCTGCACTACCTCGAACCCGCCGGCCTCCATTGATTCGGCGGCTGGCGGTTTTGTACAATCCTATCGCCGGGAACCGTGACCCTGATTCGTTTCCAATGTAACGCCCATCTTGTCATTGTATGGCGTCCTGCTGTTTAAAAGCTTACTATCAATAACCATTAAGTATACTTGGTTCTCCCCGAGAGAACTGCCATAGTGGTCTCGTACTGATTGCTACGCGCCATGTATCGATCGGAACTTCCAACAGCCGTTCTCACCGCGTTGCTTCTAACAAGCCTGGCCGCCCCTGGCCAGGCGGCTCAACCGCCCGACGGGAGGAAGGGGGCAATGACCCTACCGGCCTCCAGCCCCGCGCTGATTGAATTCGTGCGGAAAGTCGTTCCGTCCAACCCGCGCGTCCGAGCGGCACGGTCGGCTTTGAACGCGAGGGGGGCATTTCAAGCGGCAGCCTCAAGACCTCTCTACAACCCGAGCTTTTCGTTCCAAACGCAACATACCTATGAAAACAGGCACTACCTGGGACTACGGCAAAGGATCGACCTGGTCGATAAACGCTCGGCCCGTACCGCGGTCGCGTCCGCGGACCGCCTCGCCGTTCACGCCGACTATATCTTCACGCGCCGTGCCGTCACCGCCGACCTGTTGTCGGGTCTGGCCGGCTACCAGACGAGCGTCGAACGCGACGCACTCGCGACAAAGCGCGTGCGTTTGATGCAGGACTTCGCCGCGCTGACCAAGAGACGCTTTGAGGCCGGGGACACGGCTCGGGTCGAATTCAACCTGGCGGTCCTGGTCTTTGCCGACGCCCGGATGCAACAAGCCACCGTGCGAACCATGCTGATCGATGCCCGGCAACAGGTGACCAACCTCATTCCGCCGGATATCAGCACGCCCTGGCCCACGTTGGAGGCTGGGCTCCCGGCCTTACCGGCCCAGGATGACCTGGAATCTCTATTGACGGAGTTACCGGAGGTGCAGGCGGCGCAGCGTCGAGTCGATTCGGCGAAGGCAGTGATCGCGTTACGAAAGCGCCAAAAAGTCCTCGATCCGACGGTCGGCGTCACCCATGGCGACGAAGACGGTGAGCCACTGATCGGGGTGAACCTGACGCTCCCCCTCCCCCTTCGTAATCCCTTCAGATATGAAGTCACGGCGGCCTACCGGCAATATCAGCAGGCACAACAGACGGTCAACGACGTTGTGCGGCGCGCCCGCGCCCGTCTCATCAACGCGTTCGAGCGCTACAGAATCGCCCGAAACGCCTGGAAGGATTGGCAACGCATCGGGCCGGCCAGCGCTCAGCAACAGGCAGACCATCTCCGTCGCCTGTGGCTATCCGGCGAACTCAGCGCCACGGAATTCCTGGTCGAAACCAGTTGGACCATCGACAGCCAGGACGACGCCCTTCAACTGCGTCAAGCGCTGTGGCTCGCCTGGTTTGAATGGCTGGTTGCCTCCGGAAAAGTGGATGAATGGCTGAACGTCAGCAGTTATACGAAGACGGACGGTACCCCTGACTGATTCGAGAAGACGACCAATGACGCGATTTCGTGCAGTCTCCCTGTCGATGATTGGGTGGGGCGCCGCCATCCTCATAATAACCGCACTCACGTCGTTGGACGCGGCCGGACAACTCACCCGCGACGAGCGCGATCATGCCGACAGCCATGAAGCCGGACACGATGACCATCAAGACCACGATGAACCCGTCTCCGGTCAGGCAGGCTATGGGGAAAAAGCCGAGGGAGGGGTCGTCGAACTCTCCCCTGAATCCATCCAGGCCGCGGACATCCACGTCACCGCACTCAAATCGGAATTGCTGCCTGAATTCATCTCCGCACCGGGTGAAATCCAACTCAACCAATACCGTAGTGCCGAGGTGACACCCTTAATCGACGCCGTTGTCGTCAAGCGACATGCCAGGCTCGGTGACAAGGTCAAAGCCGGCCAACCCCTGATCACCCTCGCCAGTATCGAGGTGGCCGCAGCCCAAGGTGAACTCAGGATCGTGGCCAACGAGTGGCAGCGCATGCGTAGGCTGGGCAGAGGAGTCGTGAGCGCGAAACGCTTTGTCCAGGCCCGTGTGGCCTATGAGCAAGGCCGGTTGAAGTTGAGCGCCTATGGCCTGGACAACAAACAGATCAACGCCGTCGTCACTGGCAGAATAAAAGTCGCGCTGGGACGGTTTCAGCTCAATGCCCCGGTCTCAGGGACGGTGCTGCGGGACGATTTTCACGTGGGCCAACACATCAAGGCGGGCTACAGCCTGTTCCTGATCGCTGATGAACACCGGTTCTGGGTGCAAGCGAACCTGACCCCCCTTCAGGCCGACCACATAGAGGTCGGCGTGCCGGCACAGGTCAGTATCGGCGGATATTGGAACGAAGGCATGGTCATCCAGAAGCACCATATACTCAACGAGCAGACGCGAACCATCCCAGTGCGCATCGCGGTCACACCCGATGGCAAGCACCATCACGCCGGGGAGTTCGTTCAGGTCGCCATCGCTGCACAAATGGACAACGCAAAACCCACGTTGGCGGTGCCCGAGTCGGCCCTGGTGCAGGACGAAGAAGGGAACTGGACGGTGTTCGTCGAACTCAAACCCGGTCATTTCAAACAGACCCGCATTCACCGCGGCACGACACGCGGTAAAAAAATCGCCATTTCCGGGCTTGCGGAAGGCACACCGGTCGTGACGGAGGGAGCGTTTTACCTCGGGGCCGAACTCGCCAAGAGAGGCTTCGAGATCCTCAGCCGCTAAACCATCGAAGAGCCATGTTGAATGCAATGGTGGATTGGGCAGTCGGTAACCGCCTGCTCGTGGTGCTGGGGTTGATCGCCGCCCTGATCGGCTCGGCCTTCTCGTTACAGAAACTGAACGTCGATGCCTTTCCGAAAGTCAGGAACGTGGACGTGGACGTGCAGACCGAAGCACCGGGGCTTGCGGCCGAGGAAGTCGAACAACTGATCACCTATCCCATCGAGGCCGTGATGTACTCACTGCCCGACGTGGCAGAAGTCCGCTCGATTTCCAAGACGGGCTTGTCCGTGGTGACGGTCGTCTTCAAGGACGGCACCGATATCTACTTCGCCCGGCAACTGGTGTTCGAGCGACTGCAAGCCGCGCGCGAGAACATTCCCGAAGGCATCGGCACGCCCGAGATGGGGATCAACACCTCGGAGTTGGGCATGGTGTTCCAGTACGTGCTGTTGGCCGACGAAGGCAGCAACTTCGACGCCATGCAATTACGCAGCCTGAACGATTGGGTGGTCAAGTTGCTGTTGCTGCCGATCGACGGCGTGACCGACGTCCTCTCGTTCGGCGGCGACGTCTTGCAGTATCAGGTGCAATTGGACCCGGCCCTCATGCTCAGTTACCACCTGTCCGTCAGCCAGGTCATTGAAGCCATCAAAGCCAACAACCACAACGCGGGCGGGTGGTACGTCAACCGCGGCGACGAGCAATTGGTCCTGCGCGCGGTCGGCTGGGTACGCAGCGGCGCCGACGGGCTCACGGACATCGGCAACGTTCCGGTCAAGGAAGTCGACGGCGTCGTGGTCAAGGTGAAAGACCTCGCACGACTGGAATTGGGCGGGGAAATCCGCCAAGGCGCCGTCACCATGACCGACCGCGACGCGCAAGGCCGGCCGCAATCGCGCGGGGAGGTCATGGCGGGTATCGTGTTCAAACGCATAGGAGCCAATACCAAGACCACCATCGAAGACATCTACGACCGGCTGTCGCTGATCGCGCAGGCCCTGCCCGACGGCGTGACGTTGTATCCCTACTATGACCAGGCCGAACTGGTCAACAAGGCCGTCGCCATGGTGACCGACGCGCTGTTGCTGGCATTCGTCCTGATCATCATCGTGCTGGCGATCTTCCTGATGAACCTGCGCGCCACGTTGTTGGTGCTGCTCTCCATACCCCTGTCGATCGGCTTGGCCCTCACCATCATGGCCTATTGGAATATTTCGGCCAACCTGATGTCGTTGGGCGGTCTGGCGATCGCCATCGGGATGATGGTGGACGGCACGGTGGTGGTCATGGAAAACGTGTTTGCCCACCTGACCAAGCCGGATGCCGTCCCTGAAGCGGCCTACATGGGCGTCGTTCAAAGCAGGCAGCGACGCGTGAACCTGCTCATTCAAACGGCCACGCGCGAAGTGGCCAGCCCGGTGTTCTTTGCGGTGATGATTATTGCCGTCGTCTTTGCGCCCCTGTTTACCCTGGAAGGCGTGGAGGGCAGGTTATTCAAACCGATGGCCGTATCCATCGTCGCGGCGATGATAGCGTCGTTGCTCGTGGCGTTGGTGGTGATACCCGCGTTGGCCAGCTTTTTCTTCCAGCGAATGCCGAAACACGGGGAAAGCCCGCTCCTGCCGCCCATCGCACGGATATATCGTGACGTGCTGCGCCAGACGCTGAAGCGACGCACGCTTGTCGTCGTTTCCGCGGCGACGTTGTTCGTCCTGTCCATGGCGATCATGACGCAACTGGGCACCGAGTTCGTGCCGGAACTGGAAGAAGGGACGTTGAACATCCGCACGACGCTGCCGCCATCATCGAGCCTGCAAACGTCCGTGGCGCTCGCGCCCAAGCTGGAAGCAATCCTGATGGAGTTTCCGGAAGTCACCAGCGCCCTGAGTCACATTGGCCGCCCCGATCTCGGCGGAGACCCCGAAGCGGTGTCCAACATCGAAACCTACGTCGGGTTGAAGCCACCTTCGGAATGGACGTCTGCCCGCAACCGCTATGAACTGCAAGCCCTCATGGAAGAGAAACTGTCCGTGCACCCGGGGTTGTTGATCGCCTTTTCACAACCCATTGCCATGAGGGTGGATAAATTGCTGTCCGGCGTGGAAGCCCAACTCGCCGTCAAATTATTCGGCTCCGACCTGGACGTGCTGGCGAGAAAGGGCAGGGAGATCGAATCCCTGGTCAAGCAGGTCAGGGGCACGCGCGGCGTCTCCAAGGAGAAAATCACCGGCGAAGCCCAGCTCGTCGTACGCCCCGACCGCGAAGCGCTGGCGCGCTACGGGATGGCCGTGGAGGAAATCATCTCGCTGGTGTCGGACGGGATCGGCGGCGTAGCCGCCGGGCAGGTCATCAAGGGTAACGAGCGTTACGACATCTACGTACGACTGGAAGAATCCGTCCGCCGGAGCGCCGACGCCATTCGTGATCTGCTGATCGAATCGCCGAACGGCGCGTGGGTGCGGTTGGGCGAAGTGGCAAACATCGAAATCGAAACCGGGCCTCCGCAAATTCGCCGCGACAACGTCCAACGCCGCGTCGTGGTCCTATCCAACGTGGATGGCCGCGACATGGGCGGCCTGGTGAACGAACTGAAGGAACGAATCAGCCGTGACATCGACCTGCCCGACGGCTACAACGTGGTATTCGACGGTCAATACAAAAGCCAGCAACGGGCTCAGGCGCGATTACTGATCGTCGTGCCCATATCCCTGGCGACGATCTTCCTCTTGCTGTACTTTGCCTTCGGTTCGTTGGGCCAGGCCGCGCTGATCATGACCAACGTACCCCTGGCGTTAATCGGCGGCATTATCGCGCTCTGGCTGTCCGGGCTCTATGTATCGGTGCCCAGTTCAATCGGGTTTATCGCGTTGTTCGGGGTAGCCGTGCTGAACGGGGTCGTGATGGTGACGTCCATCAATCGGCGTTTCACCGAGAACAGGATGCTCAAGCAAGCCATCGAGGAAGGCGCCCTCTCTCGCATCAAGCCCGTGCTCATGACCGCGTTAACCACGGGGTTTGGACTGATCCCCTTGTTACTCGCAACCGGTGTCGGCTCGGAAATTCAACGCCCCATGGCAACGGTGGTGATCGGAGGATTGGTGTCCAGTACGCTGCTGACCCTGGTGGTGATTCCATCGCTGTACCCCTGGTTTTCGCGTTACTGGGTGCGCAGGAATTTGAAAATAGATTAACACGTGGGAGAGAGGCGGTCGTCGACCGGGCAAGGCCTTTATTCATCGCGGCCGGGGGCAGACCGTGCACGTCGATCCAGGACCATGCCGGTCTGTTCCTTGGCACTGAAGCCGAGATTTTCATAGAATGCGTGTTTGTCACGCGTGCAGAGCCAGAACAGTTCGACCCGTTGAAGGGTGGGATGGTTCAGGATCCGGTGCATGATTTCCGTGCCCACGTCCTGGCCCTGGTAGGCCGCATCCACGATGACGTCCCAGATGGAGGCGCGATACACGTAATCGGTCAGGACCCGGCCGCACCCGACGACCCGGTTGTCTTCCCACGCCGAGATGAACAGATCGGTCTGCCGGAGCATCTCCGTCGTCTCGGCCACGGTTCGCCCGTAAGCCCAGGGTGCTTGCTCAAACAGGGGCAATAACGCGGCGGGGGCAAAATCTTTATGGTCGGCATAGATGATCATGTAGCGAGTGGCGGCCTGTTTGTATTACACTAAATCCGTTGCAATTACCAGCAGGAGACCGAACGTCCGTTAATGTTCGAGGTTTGTTAACACCTTACCAGCCAGGGAAGTCGCCATACCCATGCTTGTCAGAAAATGTCCGAAATGTGAAAAACTGTTTTGGATCAAGGAACAGGATATCGACCGTTCAAATACGGATGTCCTGCGGGTCACCTGTACGCACTGCCAGCAGGTGCTGCGCATACCGCTCGTGACCGAAGGCGCCAACGCCGGCGCGCCGAAGATGGGGCACTAAGCCCGGCTTTGGGCCTTGCCCGGGAAGTTGATTCCGATGCGCGTGCACACGTACGGGGGGCTCGACGTCCGGATCGCGGGAGGACCGGACCGCGAGGGCGGAGGAAACGGGCCCGTGGTCATTCTGCTGCATGGGTTCGGCGCACCCGGTGATGACCTCGTTTCCCTGTGGCGGATGTTGCGGGTCCCGGACGACGTGCGGTTCGTGTTCCCCGTCGGTCCCCTGAAACTGGACGACGGCCTGCCCGATGGGCGGGCGTGGTGGATGCTGGACATGGACCGGATCGTGCGTGGGCTCCCCCGTGACGTCGACGCGGTGCCCGACGGGCTGGCCGCGGCCCGCGAGCAAGTGCTGGCCATGCTGGACGACCTCGACCGGCATGAGCGCCTTCCCTTGGATCAGGTCTTCCTCGGCGGGTTCTCGCAGGGCGCCATGCTGGCCTGCGATGCGGTACTTCGCAGTTCTCGCCCGTTTGCCGGCCTCATCATCATGTCGGGCAGCATCATTGCGCAGCACGAATGGGAAGAACGATGGCCCGCCCGAAAGGGACTCCCCGTGTTTCAGAGCCATGGCACGGACGACCCTCTCCTCCGTCACGACACGGCGATACAACTCAAGGATTCCCTCCTCGCGCACGGACTCCCCGTGACCTGGCATGAATTTCGAGGGGGGCATGAAATCCCTCCGCGAGTGCTGGAGGAGCTTGGGCGGTTTGTGAGTGATGCGTGCGGTGCAGATTGAAGTGAGAGAGTTCGCGGGGTTTCGCCCCCCGCACGACGAGGTTCCTTCGACTTTGGATAGGTTGGTCGACGGAGGGAACAATCGTCAACGCAGTTTTCAATGCACTGCCTTTACCTCAAAACAGATGCCTTCTCTTTTTTGCAGACACTCGATGATTTCGAAAAGGTTCCTGGCTTGCGGGTTTCCTTTGGGACCAAACATACGCATCAAACTTTTCGGAGACTTGTCCGTCAGATCACCCAACTCTTCAAAGCCAACCGTCGCGTTGATATAGTCACGCAAGATCGTCTTACCGGTTTCCATGTCACCGGACACCAGACATTGCACACCTTCTTTTAACAATTCTTCTCTGAAAACGGGATCGGATTGAACTCTCTTTTTTACTGTTTCCTTGAAATCTCTTGTTAATGCCATTTTTTTATCCCTGTTTTTTTCGCTTCTTATATTCCCTCCAAAGTTCATGAGCCTTTTGAATATCGACCTGTTGTTTTTTCTTGGTTCCACCACCAAGTAAAATGATGATCTTTTTCCCATCCTTTCCGAAATACACTCGGTATCCCGGGCCAAAATCAATTCAGCATTCATACACTCCACCAGAGATACTCTTACTATTCGAAAAGTTTCCCGATGCCATTCTGACAAGATTGGCCGTGACTTTAGCTGCTGCTTGAGCGTTCAGGCCAATGAACCAATTCGAAAAAGGACTTACACCGTTTTCGTCAACAAATTCTCGAACATCTATACTCGATTCCAACATCGTCGAAAACCTCCTGTGAACGATACTTTTGTTTGCTAAGCGTGAACATGGTGTGCCTCCTTTGTTAGAGTAATGACACAAATGGTAACACAAAGGTTCCCTTTTGACAACTTGTACCAGGGGACATATTTGCAATCCCAAGCGGGAATGGCGAAAGGGGGAGGGTAGTTCGACTCCGGGGCGCAGCCCCGCCCGAAGGCGCCGGCGTCATTGCGGAAACGTGTGGGCTTCAGTATCATGCTGCTTCGCGCCTCGGGACGAGGCAGGGAACATCATGATTACGCCCCAAACCATCACGGATTACGTCCGGCAAGTCCTGGCCGATGCCCAGGTCATTGTCACGGATCTCACGGGAACCATGGATCACTTGAACGTCCGAGTGGTATCGGATGGGTTCAAGGGGAAAAATCTATTGGATCGTCACCGTCTCATCTATCAAGCCCTGGACGAGCCGCTGAAAGACGGACGCATCCATGCGCTTGAACTGACGGCAGAAACAACGGATGGCTCATAGGAGGGAAAAACAGTATGGCACATCCAATCGAAGAAGAAATTCAACGGGAATTGAAAGAACATACAATCCTCATTTACGGGAAAGGGACCAAGACCGCGCCCCAATGCGGATTCACCGTCGAAACCATGGAGTTTTTCAATCAATTCGGATATCCCTACGAAATTATCAACGTGTTGGAAAATCCTGAAAAACGGGAAGTCCTCACGCAAATGACCAACTGGCCCACCCTGCCCAAGGTGTTCATCAACGGGCAATTCTATGGCGACACCGACGTCCTCGGACCCATGCAATCGAAAGGGGAACTGAAGCCGCTGTTGGACAAGGCCTTTCAGCCGGCAGACTAGTTTTACGAGGTTCCTTCGACTCCGCTTCGCTACGCTCAGGACAGGCTCTTTTGTTTCGGCAAAAGGACCCAGCGTCTTTGCTTTTCCTTCGTGAAGAGAAAGACACTGGATTCCTGCGCCTGTCCTGAGCCTGTCGAAGGAACCTCGTCGTGCGGGGGCGAAACCCCGCAGGAAAAAAGAAAAACCCTGGATGCCCGATCAAGCCGGGCATGACAGCAACTGCAAATGCCTAGGCCCGGCGCCAAGAGAGAACGTCACGCAATCACAAAGCTACAAAAAGGCAAAAAAAGGGAGGCTATCTTTCCGATAGCCTCCCTTGCGATTTCACCGATTCAAAAACGTTTACTTAATGACCGTCGACTTGGCTCCAGCCGGGTTGATATTAACCTTGTTCAAGGCCCCTTCAACGTCCGGCAAACGACCGGCGCCCTTGGAGGCTTTCTTCCGTGCATTGTTGGGGTCGGCCGATGTGTTCATGGCAGCGCTGTCAGCGGTGGACGATGCGGTCATCGAGGCTTTGTCGCCAACGGCATTCGCTTGACCGGCATCATGGCTGGTCCGCGTCCCGTCGACCGGAGACTTGGTGTCCGCAGCAGGATAACCCGGATGTGCAGGCAGCATCCCAGGATTCGCATACACCATTGACGCCATCAAGGCAGTACCCGCGACCGCAATAAGAAGAAGGCGAATACTCTTCATAATTCCGCTCCTTTTGTTAAAACAGGTTATGGACGATAAAGACATGCATTTCCGAACAAACCGTTTCCCTGGAGAAAGAGGGACAATCTTATTCGTTTCATGCGGAGGTGTCAAGCACGAGTACACCCGGAGCAGGGGGGGGCCTGATCCGCTCACGGGCCGGCTCGGGGCCCGTTCCTAGCGCCGCCGGGGCGGACGGCCTTTCCCCCGATAGGGCCGCCTTGGGCGCATCGCGGGCAAGGTGATGGTCACCAGCGTCCCTTCCTGGGGGCGGCTGTCGATCGCAATGTGGCCTTCGTGTTCGTCCACGATTTTCTTCACCATGGCCAGGCCCAACCCGGTACCCGACCGTTTCGTGGTGAAATAGGGCTCAAAAATTTTCTCGATCAATTCTTCGGGAATCGGCGCGCCGTCGTTATGGATGCGAATGACCATTTCAGGCTGGCGACCGCGTTTCTGCGACACGGAGATTCGCAAATTCCCGCCCGGCGACATGGCTTCCAGGGCATTCGTAAAAATACTGAGAAAGACATGCTGGATCTTCTCCCGATCCCATCGCACCTGCCCCAGACGTGAAGGAAATTCCTTGGTGACCTCGATCCGGTTGACCCGCAAATCCGTGGCGACCAGCGCCAGCCCGTCTTCGATCAGGGCGGTGACGCGGCAGGGCCGCCGGTCCAATTGGAGAGGCTTGGCGAAATCCAGAATGTCGTTCAACATACTCTCCATCCGCATGAGATCCCGCATGGCCGCTTCGATGGAGGTTTGGGTTTCGAAGTCGAGTGTCCCGTCACCCGTGACTTCCTCCAATTGCGCCCGGATGTAGCCCATGGGTTCACGAATCTCGGTGGCGAGAAACGAACTGACTTCATTCAAGGCCGCTTGGCGTTCCTGTCGTCGGATAACCGGTTCCGGGACGCCGGCTGCCGCCGCCTCAGGCGTTGACGGGGCCGCCGCTCCCGGCGACGCTTGGACGTTCAGGGATGGTTCGTCAAACAGTTGCGCCAATTGCGTCGTCACCGGCGCGAGCTTTCCGGACTCGGCTTCCGTGTGCTCGTATTGCGCCGCCGTCTTGGACGCCAGGGTGACCGTCCCGGCGACGCGGCCCCTGACAAAAAAGGGAACCACGAGCGTGCCCCGGAACCGGTCGCGGTACAATTGTTTGTAATCCTGAAAACGTCCT
>VXOF01000009.1 GCA_009840285.1 Nitrospira sp. SB0662_bin_26 | reverse complement strand
CGGTCGGGCTTTCCCGGTCACAGATTTACATTGCCAACGTCATCAAGTGCCGCCCGCCCCAAAACCGCGACCCCGAACCCGATGAAGTGGAGACATGCAAGCCCTTCCTGTTCCAACAAATAGAATTGATTAAACCACACCTGGTCTGTTCCATGGGCAACTTCGCCACCCAAACGCTGCTGGAAAGAAAGGTCGGGATCACCAAGGTCCACGGACAACCGTTTCAATTAAAGGAATTTCGGTTGTTTCCGCTGTTCCATCCCGCCGCGGCCCTGCACAACGACCGTCTCCGACCGTTGCTTCAAGAAGACTTCCAAAAATTGAAACGGCTCTTGGATGAGATGGCGGTTCCACCACGGGAACCCGCGACTCAGGCAAGTGACAAACCCGAGCAAATGGATTTGTTTTAACCCGGCTTGTCGGATGACGTTGCGTTAATCCGACCCGGGAGGGCTCTCCGAATCCTCGGCTTGCTCGTCACTCGCAGTCTCGGATTTTTCGTCGGATTCTGATTCGGAGTCTGCGTCAGATTCTTCGTCTGTCTCTTCGAATTCTTCTCCCGGCGTTTCGAACCACTTCACCAGCATATCTTCCCACCATACTTCATCAACGTCCGCGCCGGGATCGACTCCCAGGAACGACACGTCGGCTTCGGTCATGTCGGGATTGATGTCCGTGGGACGATGCCGGGCGCGATCGACCACTTCCTTGGTCGCGTACCCGCCGACGATCCAGGACGGCGGATCGGCACGCCGGGATTTATACGCTTGGAGTTGATGTTTGAAATAGATAAAGATATTCCGTTGCGCGGCATCTTCAAACCCGCTGGGCGGGAGGCTCAGGATTTTTTCGATTTTTTTCCGCCACTCCCGTTGGTCATAGCGTGAGGTGACCAACTGCAGGGCTCTTGCTCCATCTTCAACGTCAAGTGGCATAACGACTCCTTCGACTTACTCCCGCATTCAATGCCCGCCCACCATCATCTCGCGGATGCGGATGGTGGGACTCGCCAGTTTCCCTCGAAACACCAGATCGTTCCCGATCGACTCGATATCCTGAAACATCTGTTTCAAATTGCCGGCGATCGTCACTTCCTCCACCGGATAGGCCAATTCGCCGTTTTCAATCCAAAAACCCGACGCCCCACGGGAATAGTCTCCCGTCACCATATTCACGCCGAACCCGATCAACTCAGTGACGTACAACCCTTGGGTGACGGATCGAATGATCTCCTCGGGCGAGGCGTCGCCGGGATGGAAAAACAAATTCGTCGGAGACACGGTGGGATTGTCGCCGATGCTTCTGGCCGCGTTGCCGGTGGAGGCCATCCCCAACTTTCTCCCGGAATACGTATCCAACAAATAGTTGGACAGCACGCCTTGTTCCAGGATCATCGTCTTGCGGGTAGGCAACCCCTCCCCGTCAAAGGGCCGGGACCCGAGCTTGCCGGGCAGATGACCGTTGTCCTCGACGTTGACGTGTTGCGGGGCAATGGACTTGCCCAATTGCCCCAGCAAAAACGAAGCGCCTTTATACAGGGAATACCCGGAGACTGCACTCGAGAGGTGTCCCAACAGACTGCACGCTGTTTCCGGATCAAAAACCACGGGAACCCGTTGCGTCCCGACTTTTCGAGCCCCCAAACGCCGCAGCGTCCGCTCCGCCGCGATTCGGCCGACCGACTCCGGATCCTCCAGTTCATGCCGTTTTCGCGAAACCGCATACCAATAATCCCGTTGCATGCCCTGGTCATCGGAACCTTCGGCGACCGGGGCCACGGACAGGGAAAACCGCGAACTGCGGTGATATCCCAGAAACCCGTGCGTGTTGGCCAATACCACCGCGCCATAGCCCGCACCGCACTCGGCCCCTTCCGAATTGGTCACGCGGGAATCAGCGTTCATGGCCGCCCGTTCCGCGCGCTGCGCCACGTCAATGGCCTCATCCACGGGCATGGCAGTGGGATCATACAAATCCAAATCCGGAACGTCCGCGGCCAAGGCCGTTGGGTCGGGCAGTCCCGAGGTCTCATCCTCGGCCACGGCCTTGGCAAGGGCGCAGGTATCGGCCACCAACTGCTTGAGCGAGGTCTCGGAAAAATCCGACGTGGACGTACTGGCCGACCGCTTCCCGAAAAACGCTCGAATGCCCAAGGTCTTCTCCCGCGCCTTGCTCAAACAATCCACAGCCGACAACCGGACCTGAACCGACACGGAATCCCCTTCCGCCACCATGACGTCGGCTTCCGTAGCGCCGTGGGCTTTGACCCGGTCGATCAACTCGGCGGCAAGGGTCTTCAGGACTTCCGGTGATTCATGCATGATGGGAACAATGAATTGACTGGGGGGTCGCGTGTGGAAGATGGTTGCGTGACAGCCTACGTGGCGGTGCCTCCGACCGTAATCTCGTCGATTCGAATCGTGGGCAACCCCACGCCGACCGGCACGGATTGGCCCTCTTTTCCGCAAGTCCCGATACCCGAATCCAACTGCAAATCATGGCCGACCATGGAGACCTGCTTGAGCACGTCGGGCCCGCTCCCGATGAGGGTCGCCCCTTTGACCGGCTTCGTCACTTTGCCATCCTCGATCAGATAGGCTTCGCTCGCCGAAAACACGAACTTGCCGTTCGTAATATCCACCTGTCCACCGCCGAACGACACGGCATACAGCCCTTTCTTGACGGAGCGCAGAATATCCTCGGGTTCGGACGCACCGGCCAACATGAAGGTATTCGTCATCCGGGGCAACACGATACTGCGGAAATCCTCGCGCCGGCCGTTGCCGGTAAGCGGAATGCCCATGAGCTTGGCGTTCAGACGGTCCGCGATGTATCCGCACAGGATTCCGTCTTCGATCAGGACGGTCCTGGTCGTGGGCGTGCCTTCATCGTCGATGTTGAGCGATCCCCGCCTGAAGGGCAACGTGCCGTCGTCCACGATCGTGCACACGTCGGAGGCCACGCGCTGACCGATCAAATTGCTGAACGCCGACGTCTTCTTGCGATTGAAATCCGCCTCCAGGCCGTGACCAACGGCCTCGTGCAAGAGAATTCCGGGCCAGCCGCCCCCCAAGACCACGGGCAGAATGCCCGCGGGCGCGTCCACGGCATCGAGATTCAGGATAGCCTGCCTGGCGGCTTCCCGTGCATACGCCCGCGCTCGATCCTGTTCATGGTAAAAGGCAAACGCCACGCGGCCACCGCCGCCGAAGGTGCCGACCTGTCGATTGGTCCCTTCTTCGGCAATACACGTCACCTGAAGCCGGGATAACGGCTGCACGTCGCCGGCGCGCAAGCCGTCGGTGGTCGCCACCAGCATGACCTTATGATTGGTATTGATGGACGCCATCACCTTCGTGATCCGGGGGTCATAGCGACGCGCTTCCTGATCGATCAGGTTGAGCAAGTCCACGCGCTCCTGCGTGGCGACGTCGGTCAGGGGTTGTTCAAGCGGATAAAGATTGTGCGTCCCGGCGGGCCGATGCGTGACGGGGACCGGAACGTCGCCTTGCGGCGAGTCGGCGATATACCGCGCGGTATCCGCGGCGATTTCCAGGTCCCGTTTGGACAATTCGTCGGAATAGGCAAACCCGGTTTTTCCCCCGGACGTGGCCCGGACCCCGGCACCCTGAGCAATGCTCTTGACGGCCCGCTTGACGATACCTTCCTCCATAGACACGGATTCGGAAATCGTCGATTCAAAATAAATGTCCGCGTAATCCACGGCACGAACGTGCGCCCGGGCCAAGGCCTGCTCGACCTCACGTTCCTCAAGAGCAAACTGTTCGAGTTTCACCACCGGCTGGGACATGGCCCTTACACTTACCACGGTCGCGGAAAATGGCGCAAGAAAGCGTAGGTCGGATTAGCCCTTCGATTACGCTCAGAACAGGTATACCGTAATCCGACCCCTCCTTCCGTCATCCCCGACTTGATCGGGGATCCAGGGTTTTTTGTTTTTCCTGCGGGGTTTCGCCCCCGCACGACGAGGTCCTTTTGTTACGGCAAAAGGACCCAAAACCATTGGCGCCCGGGCGTGGCCCCAGGAGGGTGCCTTTGCCCCGGTCCCGATTGCTTGGGCTGCGGAACTCGCTTCGCTCAGACAGTCCTCGCCTCCAAAGAGGTGTCGGGACCGGGGCGCAGCCACGCCCGCAGGCGCCGGGCCACAGCATTCCTAGGTTGGGTTAGCCGAAGGGCGTAACCCGACATTCTTCCGTCGGATGACGCTCCGCCAAGCCGACCTGCACGCACTTGCTGGTCACTGGTTTGACAAGGCGGGGCATCACGATTAGACTGTTTTTAAGCTGTTTTTCGAGTGCAGTGCCTCGTCTCGCGGTCCACTCTGACACCAATACCGATGCCTCTTCATTCGCCACATTCCTTCGCGGAACTCACGGAAGACGATCTCTTTACCCAGCTCGACCAGGAAAACTTGCCCCGGCACGTGGCCGTGATCATGGATGGGAACGGTCGCTGGGCTTCACAGCGCGGCCTGCCCCGCATTGCCGGACACCGGGAAGGGTTGGTGGCCGTCCGCGACGTCCTCAATGCCTTTTACCTGCTGGGGATTCCCATCGTCACGGTCTATGCGTTCTCGCAGGAAAACTGGAACCGCCCCCAGGCCGAGATCGACTTACTCATGACGCTCCTCGAAGAATTTCTGCATCAGGAACGGCAGACGTTCCAGGAACGAAAGTCCCGGTTTTTCCCAATTGGCTTACTGAATGAGCTTCCGGCTTCCACGCAGGACCTAGTGCATGCCGTGGCTCAGGAGACCGGGCATTTCACCGACCACACCGTGGCGGTCGCGCTGAGTTACGGCGGACGCTCCGAGATTATCGACGCCACGAATCGCCTGATTGAAGACGTGCAATGCGGAAAAGTTTCGGGGGACGTTCATGAAGTCCAATTCGAGCAGTACCTGTCCACTGCCGGTCTTCCGGACCCGGACCTCCTGATCCGCACGAGCGGGGAAGCGAGAATCAGCAATTTCCTGCTCTGGCAAATCGCGTACACGGAACTCTATTTCACCAAGACCCTGTGGCCGGATTTCCGGCGACGCGACGTGTTGCTGGCGCTGCTCGATTACCAGAAACGGGATCGTCGTTTCGGTCGTCTTCCGCATGCCGTCTCTCCTCAAAACAGGCTGTGAGCACGAATAATGTGGTTGACCCCACCTCCAGGAGCCCACATCCGGATCCCCTCGTAGCCCGCTCGTCCACGTTGAGGTTTGACCCCAAGCGCGTCTATTCCGCTTTAGTTCTGCTCCCGCTTCTGTACGTGTTCACCCGGCATCTTCCGCCGGCAGCCTTCTTCCTTCTCGTCATGGCCGCCGTCCTACTGGCCCAATGGGAATTCCTGGCGCTCTTCATTGAGAAGAGCCACATGCCTTCACATGCGCTCGTCGGCTTCACGGGCACAGGACTTCTCTTGATCGCCATGCAGTGGCCGGCGGTGATCGATTTTTCTCTGGTCCTGGCGATAACTCTCCTGGGTCTCCTCTGCTACCAGGTCGGCTTCGCCCCTCCGGGACCCCGGCATCTCTCCATGTTCATTCTTCTATTCGGTATATTGTATATCGGGTATACCCTCGGACATTTTCTCCTGCTGAGAAATCAACAGGACGGGGGCCTGCTGGTGTTGTTCGTGCTGTTGGTGACGTGGACAAGCGATGCTGCCGCATACTATGTCGGCAAGACCTGGGGGGCACGGCCTCTGGCGCCGAGGCTCAGCCCGAATAAGACCGTCGAGGGAGTTCTCGGAGGCCTGGTCGTGGCCCCGCTCATAGCCTGGCTCGGCCATCTCTGGTTTCTCCCCGGTGTCACACCGGTCGACTGCCTGATCCTGGGCATACTGTTTACTGTACTGGGTTTACTGGGAGATCTTTCCGAATCGGCCCTGAAACGACAGGCCGGAGTCAAGGATTCCGGGGCCTTGATCCCCGGGCACGGAGGCATGTTGGACCGCGTGGACAGCCTGCTTCTCAACGCGCCGGTTTTCTATTATTATATGGCGTTTGTGCACCAGGCTCTTCTCAACTAAAAGCGGACCATGAAACAAATCGTTCTCCTCGGCTCAACGGGCTCGATCGGCGACAGTACCCTCGACATCGTCGCCAAATTTCCCGATCAATTTTCGATCCTGGGACTGGCAGCCCGGCACAGCGATGAAAAACTGGAAAAACAGGTCCGTTCGTTTCGTCCGAAATACGTCGCTTTGGCCGACCCTGCCGCGGCCCAGCGACTCCGTGCCCGCCTGAACGATCCCGCGATCCGGGTCCTCGACGGACCCGGCGGCGTCACGGAAGTGGCGGCCCTGCCGGAGAGTGACCTCGTCATCTCGGCCATCGTGGGCGGAGCCGGCCTGGTCCCGACCATGGCCGCAATTCAAGCGGGGCGCCGGGTAGCCCTGGCCAACAAAGAACCCATGGTCATGGCCGGGCAACTCATGCAGGCCGAGGCGCACCGCCAAGGCGTCCCCGTGTTCCCCGTGGACAGTGAACACAGTGCGATCTTTCAATCACTCGCCGGCCATCGACGCGAGGACGTCCGTCGCATCATCCTGACGGCCTCCGGCGGTCCGTTTTGGGACTGCACCAAGGAATACATGGAGACCGTCACGCCGGAGCAGGCGCTCAAACATCCGAATTGGGACATGGGCGCGAAGATCACCGTGGATTCGGCGACCCTGATGAATAAAGGGCTGGAAGTCATCGAAGCCCGGTGGCTGTTCGATTGCCCTCCCGCTCAACTGGACGTGGTGGTGCACCGGGAAAGCATCATCCATTCTCTGGTAGAATATCGCGATGGGTCGGTGATCGCGCAATTGGGCTTGCCCGACATGCGAACCCCGATCAGTTACGCGATGGACTACCCTCGACGCGTGCCCCTGGATCCGCCCGCGTTGGATTTATGGAAATACGGCAAGTTGACGTTCTATGAACCGGATCCCGTGCGATTTCCCTGTTTGCGGCTGGCCTATGAGGCGTTGGAACACGGGGGAACCTGCCCGGCGATTCTCAATGCCGCGAATGAAGCCGCGGTGGACGCATTTCTGTATCATGGGCTCCCCTTCGGGAGCATTGCCAACGTGATCGAACGAACCGTACAATGTGCCGACGTGCAACCGCTCACGTCGTTGGAGGACGCTCTGGAGGCCGACCGGTGGGCCAGGGACAAGGCCGCAGAGTTCATCCGCAATGGATCCTGACGTGACAACCCGCCAGTTACGAGTGACCTGATGTCTCCCGATATCATCTACGTAATCGTTCAAAAGATCTGGTGGTTTTTGGTGGTGCTGGGTGTCCTCGTGACCTTTCACGAGTTCGGACACTTCATCGTAGCCCGGTGGGCCGGAGTCAAAGTCTTGAAATTTTCCCTGGGCTTCGGGCCCAAACTCCTGAGTCGTCAAATCGGAGACACGGAGTATCTCATTTCGGCCATTCCCCTTGGCGGATACGTCAAAATGTCCGGAGAAGACATGGGGGAAATTGTCCCGCCGGAAGAACGGGAACAATCGTTTGCCCACAAACCCCTCTGGAAGAGGACCCTCATCGTGGCGGCCGGACCGGGATTCAATTTTTTCCTGAGTTACCTGATCTTTTCAGCCTGGCTGGCCATGGGCGCTCCCCTGCCCATTCCGACGTTTGCCGAACTCTCCCCCACAATCGACGCCATCAGGGCGGACTCGCCGGCCGCCCAAGCCGGCCTTCACGTGGGTGACCGCGTCACGAGAATCGATGAACGGGAGATCACGACGAAAAATGAAGTCTATGCCACGGTGGCCGAGAGCGGCGGCCGCTCGCTAGCCGTGGAAGTGCGCCGGGGCGATACCCTGAAAACCTATGTCGTCACGCCCGAACTCTATGATCCCGAAGACGTCGAGCACCCCCTGTACGTCATCGGCATCGAAGAGGCGGCTCCCGTGGTCACGGCCGTCATGCCGGATATGCCGGCCGCGCAAGCCGGGCTTGAGGAAGGGGACCGCATCCTCAAGATTCAAGGCGAGCCGATTCAGACCTGGTCACAGATGACCCGCATCATCAAGGCGCACCCCAATGACTCCCTCAGCATGCAGGTTGAACGTGAAGGCGCAGTACTCACGTTGACGATCGTTCCCGAACCGCATGAGGTCAAGGATCAGGGCATATCGACCACGATTGGAAAAATCGGCATTATGGGATCGGGGCGGTCGGTGATCCGCGCGTCCTCACCGCTCACTGCCGTGTTCCAGGGCGTGAAAGCCACGTGGGGATGGTCAGAACTCACGGTCGTCGGCATCTACAAAATGCTGACCGGAGAAATCTCCTCGAAAAACATCGGGGGGCCCATCATGATTGCCAGCGCCTCGGGCACGGCGGCCGAACGAGGCCTCGCCGACATCATGTTCTTCGTGGCCATCCTGAGTATCAACCTGGGCATTCTGAATTTGTTGCCAATTCCGGTTTTGGACGGCGGTCATCTGTTCTTCTTCGCCTGTGAAGCGATCCTGGGCCGTCCGCTGGCTGAACGGCAGCGCGAATTCACTCAACAGGTCGGGATCGTGCTGCTGTTCGGGATTATGATTTTCGCGTTTTTCAACGACATCCAACGCCTGCTGCAATAGCCCTGACGTCCATTCCCAACGTAGCCGCGTTGTCGTGCCGCCCGAACGCGCGTTCGCCTCCAATCCATGAAACCCGCCAGGGCCATTGAAGAAAGTCTCATTGACCGCCTTGCACGGCCATTTCAGATTTTCGCCGCTCACAAATTATCGGGCGCCGTGCTGCTGCTGGCAGCCACGGTGGTGGCCGTGGCCTGGGCCAACTCGCCCTGGGCCGGGTTCTACCACCACTGGCTGCAAGCAGAACTTTCTTTCTCCGTCGGGCCGTTCGGCCTGAGCAAATCCGTCAGCCACTGGATCGCCGACGGTCTCATGGGCATCTTCTTTTTCGTGGTCGGTCTGGAGATCAAGCGGGAATTGCTGGCCGGCGAATTGGCGAATCCCCGCAAGGCGGCCCTGCCGGTGATCGCCGCGGTGGGCGGCATGGTCGTCCCGGCTCTCGTGTATTTCGCCTTCAACGGCAACGGGGAGTTCGCCCGCGGCTGGGGTATCCCTATGGCTACGGACATCGCGTTCGCCCTAGGCATTCTCGCGGTGTTTCCCGTGCCGGTGTCGCTGAAAATCTTCCTCACGGCGCTGGCCATCGTGGACGACATCGGGGCCATTATCGTGGTCGCAATTTTCTACGCGGATGCCATCGCGGCGGGAAGCCTGCTCATCGGCGCCCTCTTGCTGGGAGTGTCCGTCGCCGCCAACGTCATCGGCGTACGCAACCCGATCATCTACTTCCTCATCGGATGCGCCATCTGGTTGGCGTTCTCCAAGTCGGGAGTGCACGCGACCCTCGCCGGTGTCCTGATGGCGTTCACCATTCCCGCGCGTACCATCATCAATGCCCAGCAACTGCACGACAGGACCCGTACCCTGCTGAAGCAACTGCGGGACACCGGGCTGCCCGCCGACAGGCGCCTGCTGACCAGCCGGCAGCACCATATCGTGCTTTCGATGGAGCAGTTGACGGATCACGCTGCCGCACCCCTGCAACAACTCGAACACGCGCTCATGCCGTTCGTCACGTTCGCCATCCTGCCCCTGTTCGCCCTGACCAACGCCGGCGTGAGCCTGGATAGCGAGGCGCTCTCCCTGCTGGCCGAGCCGATGAGCCTGGGGATCATCCTGGGTCTCGTCGTTGGCAAACCGTTGGGCATCTGGCTGTTCGCCTGGGCGGGCGTGAAGCTTCGCGTCGCGGAACTCCCCAAGGGGATCAATCTCCTCCACGTGGCCTCGGTGGGCTGCCTGGCCGGGGTCGGATTCACCATGTCCCTGTTCATCGCCACCCTCGCCTTCGAAGAAGTGGCACTGGTCGACGCCGCCAAGACCGCGGTCCTTGCCGGTTCCCTGCTGGCCACCCTGATCGGATCGGTTCTGTTATTGCTGACGGCGCGCTCCGTTCCGGAAGGCGCTTGAATCCTCGAGCCGTAGCATTTATATATAGCGGGTTGTCGGGCCATGCCCTTCGACCCTTCGACACGCTCAGGGCTAACCCGACCTACGGTCTCCTTCTGTCATCTCCGACTTGATCGGGGATCCAGGGTCTTTGCTTTTTCATGCGGGGTTTCGCCCCCGCACGACGAGGTCCTTTTGTTTCGGCAAAAGGACCCAAAACCATTGGCGCCCGGGCGTGGCCCCACGGGCGCCGCGCAATAGCGTCATAAGGAACACCTCTTCTATGCGAACAAGCCAACTGTTTATTCCGACCCTCAGGCAAACCCCTGGCGAGGCTGAAGTCGTCAGCCACCGGCTCATGTTGCGCGCCGGCATGATCCGAAAAGTCGCGGCCGGAATCTACACCTATCTCCCGTTGGGCCTGCGCGTTCTCAAAAAAATCGAATCTATCATTCGCCAGGAAATGAATCGCGCTGGGGCACAGGAGTTGTTGATGCCGATCCTTTCTCCGGCGGAACTGTGGCGGGAAACCGGACGATGGGATTTTTACGGCAAGGAATTGCTGCGATGCCAGGACCGGCACGACCGCGATTTTTGCTTCGGCCCCACGCATGAAGAAGTCATCACGGACCTCTTCCGGCGCGAGGTCCGGTCCTACCGGCAACTCCCCATGAACTGCTACCAGATCCAAACCAAGTTCCGCGATGAAATCCGTCCCCGCTTCGGTTTGATGCGCGGGCGCGAATTCGTCATGAAAGACGCCTACAGTTTCGATGCCGATGAAGAAAGTGCGCGCCTCAGCTATCAAAAAATGTACGACGCCTACGAGCGGATCTTCACGCGCTGCGGCCTCAAATTCCGTGCTGTCGAAGCGGACACCGGACTGATCGGCGGCAGCATGTCGCATGAATTCATGGTCCTGGCCGAAACCGGAGAAGAAACGATCGTGTACGACGAAGGCGGGTCCTATGCCGCCAACGTCGAGTTGGCGGAAGCGCCGCCTCCGGCTGAAGAAAACGATGCCGCGCCGCTCGCCCTCGAAGCCGTGCAGACCCCGGGGACCAAAACCGTCGAGGCAGTCTGCACCTTTTTGAAGGTGTCACCGGACCGTCTCGTCAAAACCTTGCTCTACCAGACACCGGCGGGTGACGTTGTCGCGGTCCTGATTCGCGGCGACCACGAGGCGAATGCAATCAAAATCAATCGTTTCCTGGGAACGACGGAGATCACGCTGGCAGACGCGGAAACCGTAAGCAGGGTATCGTCTGCGCCGGTCGGTTTTGCCGGTCCGGTTGGGCTCACGGGTGTCCGCATCATCGCAGACCATGCGGTCAAGGCCATGCGGAATTTCATCGTGGGCGGAAACAAAGATGACACCCACCTGATCAATGCCAACTGGGATAGAGACTTCACCGTCGAGGCCTTCCTCGACCTGCGCCTGGCCCGAGCCGGCGACCGGTCGCCTCGGAGCGATGACCGGCTGCAAGAGGCCAAAGGCATCGAAGTCGGCCACGTCTTCCTCTTGGGGACCAAGTACAGTCAAGCGATGAATGCGACGTTTCTGGATGCGGACGGACAGGAAACAGTGGCGCTCATGGGATGTTACGGCATCGGCGTCAGCAGGACCGCGGCCGCGTCCATCGAACAGAACCATGACGACAAAGGCATGATATGGCCCGTGCCCATTGCGCCGTTTCACGTTCATCTCTTGCCGGTGACGGCCTCGGAGCAGGTCGTCAAAACCGCCGGCATTTTGTACGATTCATGCACCAACGCAGGATTGGAAGTCTTGTGGGACGACCGCGATGAACGGGCCGGCGTGAAATTTAACGACGCCGATCTGATCGGGGCCCCGTTTCATGTCACCATCGGTGACCGGGGCCTGAAGCAAGGCGTGGTCGAATTAAAACGACGCCATGGCGGAGAAGTGGTCCAACTCCAACCGGCTGACGTCATTCCCCACGTACAAGGCTTGCTTTCCTCCTACGATCTTCCGGTCTGGTAATCGTCCTCACGCGGTCATTCGCTCCAGAAAAAAACGCTCTTTCCGGGTAGTGTCTCAGTTTGAATTCTCTCTTGACATTGATAACGTCATGCGTTAATAGTGCGTGCGATTCATGAGACTCTTCGCGAATAAAGACACGGAACGAGTCTTTCATGGACAGCACGCCGTGAGGTTGCCGGCGAATCTTCAAGGCCGAGCGCGGATGAGGCTTCAGCGAGTCATGGCGGCGACAAAGCTCTCTGATCTGCGGCTGCCGCCCTCCCATCACCTTGAGGCGTTGAAGGGCGACCGAAGAGGCCAGCACAGCATCCGTATCAACGATCAATGGCGTGTGTGCTTCCGCTGGACAGACCAAGGTGCCAGAACCCAAGGTGCCAGAACCATTGAAATCACAGACTACCATTGAGGAGACTGATTGATGACGAACATGCCGCCCATCCATCCCGGAGAACACTTGGCTGAGATGCTTGAGGAACTGGGAATCAGTCAGTACCGGCTGGCCAAAACGATGGGGACGCCTGCGAGACGGATTAACGAAATTATCCATGGCAACCGATCCATCACGGCCGACACAGCGCTGCGACTCGGGAAGGCCTTGGGAATGACGCCTGAATTCTGGTTGAATCTTCAGCGCATGTATGATCTTGATGTGGCCCGTTCTTCCACTGATGTCCGGGCCATCCCCTCCCTTGTCGCTCCATAGCGCCACCAGATGGCAGAGACGCCGTCCCTCTGAAGCGTTTCTCGTCATGACCTCTTCCTCGTTGAGTGCTCTCTCACCCCAACCCTCTCCCAACGGGAAAGGGAGGAGCATGTGTCGGATTACGCTACGCCTGTCCTGAGCGAAGTCGAAGGAAGCGTAGTCGAAGGGCTCATCCGACCTGTCTCTACGGGCTCCATCCTGAGCAAATAGCTTTTTCCGCATTGGAATTGACATGAGAAAGAACCGAATGATAGTTTTACTCGGATTGCGCGTATCACTGTGCACGACGAACTGATTGTAGATATGATTACGCAAATGAACGTGCGGGGATTGTTGTTCGACCCCTATAATAACGCCTATATCGTCATCCTTCGGGACGAGGAAAACTCCGACATGCTTCCAATTTGGGTCGGGAAATCCGAAGCGAGCGCCATCAGTTTTGCCTTGGAGAACGTAGCCCCGCCACGTCCTATGACGCACGATTTAATGAAGTCGATTCTAGACAACGTGGATGCCAAAATCTTGAGCGCCGTGGTCACCGACTTAAAAGACAATACGTACTATGCCAAGATTCATCTCTGGTACGGCGACTCGGAATATTCGATTGATTCAAGGCCCAGTGACGCCATCGCCCTGGCGCTGCGCGCCGAAGCCCCGATTTTCACCAGAGAGGAAGTTCTGCAAAAACAGAATTCCGAGGAATTGGAGCGGTGGCTCGAAAATTTAAAGCCTGAGGATTTCGGCAAATCCGAGACGTAGCGCTTGATGCCCGCTCGTTAAACGAAACCCGTTGTTCGCCATAGTCATGAGCGTGGAACAAAATACGGACCTAGTCCCGTTGAAAGTTCACGGAGTGCTGGTTGATCCCAATACGGATACCCAGATCGTCATCCTCCGCGACGAAAACAACGCCGACGTGCTTCCCATTTGGGTGGGCACGGCCGAAGGCACATCCATACGCCTGGCCTTGGAAGACGTGGTTCCGCCCAGGCCGATGAGTCACGATTTGATTACGAGTCTCTCGACTCACTTGGGTATGAAAATCTCTCAGGTCGTGGTGACGGACGTCCAAAACAACACGTACTACGCCACGGTGCACGTGTGTTCGAACGGACTCGAAAGAACGGTGGATTCCCGGCCGAGCGATGCGATCGCCTTGGCCCTGAGGGCCAAGTGTCCGATATACGTGACACAGGACGTTCTCAAGAGAAGAGCTGGTGACAACTTGGATGCGTGGCTGGCCAAACTCGATCATAAAGAATCGCAATCATCCGAAACATAACTGGAGAATCACTGATGCGCAGCTTTCAAGCGAAACCCCACGAGATCGACCGAAAATGGTATATTCTGGACGCTAGGGGCGTCCCGCTCGGTCGCTTGGCGACTCAAGCCGCCACGCTGCTCCGCGGCAAGCATAAACCGACGTTCACGCCCAACGTGGATACGGGCGACCACGTGATCGTGATCAATGCCGAAGCGATTCGGCTGACCGGGAAAAAATTGAAGGATAAAACGTATTATCACCATACCGGATATCCCGGCGGGATCAAATCCATCACCGCCGAGCAGCTCTTGAAAAAGGCCCCCACGGAAATCGTGTCCAAAGCCGTTCGGGGTATGCTTCCGCATAGCCCATTGGGGAAAAAAATGGCTAAAAAGTTACGCGTCTACGTGGGAACGGAACACCCGCACGTCGCGCAGCGTCCGGAGCCTTGGTCATAACACCTAGTCACACGTCGCGTTCTAGCGGAAAGGTTCTTACAAGATGATCAGTCAACGACACTATGCCACGGGAAAACGTAAATATGCGATCGCCCGCGCCTGGATCGAACCGGGTCCTCCGGACATTACGGTCAACGGCCGGACGCTCGACCACTATTTCACCCTGCTTGCCCATCGCATTCAGGTCGAAACGCCGCTTGAACTGACGAATACCCGGGGACAATTTCGCATCAAGGCCTCGGTCTGCGGCGGCGGCGGCGCCGGGCAGGCCGGAGCCCTTCGCCATGCGATAGCCAAAGCCCTGGTGCAAGCAAACCCGGATTTTCGCGCGACTCTGAAGAAAGAGGGCTTGCTGACGCGCGACCCCAGGGTGAAAGAAAGGAAAAAATACGGGCAAAAGGGCGCTCGAAGCCGATTCCAATATTCCAAGCGTTAACCACGCGAACATTCCAGGATGGTGACGAAAAAGGGAAGGCTTCGATGCCTTCCCTTTTTTCGTCTGGATGAATAATCATGCGTCGCACTCGATTAAAAGTAGCGGTACTGGGAGCCAGTGGATATACGGGCGGGGAACTCCTCCGCTTATTGGACGGTCACCCGTACGTCATGGTCACCCACGTGACCGCGGATAAGTCCGTCGGCCTGCCGGTGACCTCCCTGTTCCCGCACCTCGAAACGTTCCATGAGTTTCGTTTTGCGCCACTGAACGTTGAACCCATCCTGAAAAAGGTCGACGCGGTGTTCTCATGCCTGCCGCACACGAAAGCCATGGGGCCGGTGGCAGCCTGCGTCCGGGCCCAAAAACTTGTGATCGACCTGAGTGCCGACTTTCGGCTGACAGAGACGAAAACCTATGAACAATGGTACGGCACCCCGCATGCATCACCTGCGTTGCTCAAAAAGGCCGTGTATGGGCTTCCGGAACTGCATCGAACGCGGATCCGGCGCGCGCGACTGGTGGCCGCGCCGGGTTGTTACCCGACGGCAGCTATCCTGCAGTTGGCACCGTTACTGGCCCATCGGATGATTCAACCGGGCACCATGGTCGTCGATGCCAAGTCCGGCATTTCCGGAGCCGGACGAAGCCCGGGCCTGCCCTATCATTTTCCGGAAGCGCACGACTCCCTCACGGCCTACAACATCGCCCGGCACCGTCACACGCCTGAAATCGAACAGGAACTGAACCGGCTCATAAAAAATTCGAAAGGAAAAGGCGCGCGCGTACTCTTTACACCGCATTTGATCCCGATGAATCGAGGACTCCTCAGCACGGCCTATGCCAAACTCCGGACCCCGCTCACGAACGATGCCGCCACCGCGCTGTATAAAGACTTTTATGCGAACGAACGCTTCATTCGCATCCGGGAAACCTCGACGGCCATCAGTCCCATCCACGTTCGAGGGTCGAATTTTTGCGACATCGGCGCGTTTGTGGATGAACGAACAAACCACGTCATCACCGTGTCGACCCTGGACAACCTGGTCAAAGGTGCGGCCGGGCAAGCCATCCAATCCATGAACCTGATGATGGGATTTCCTGAAGAGACGGCGCTGACGGCACCGGGGATTTTTCCATAGGCGCGGCGATCCCGATGTTCCTCACCCACCACTTGTATTCCCCGTGAACGTGAACAAGATCAAAGGCGGCGTCACTGCCCCGACCGGCTTTCTCGCCGCCGGGATTCACGCCGGCATCAAACCGGCGCCCATGCTGGACCTCGCCCTGTTAGCGTCCACCCATCCCGGGACTATGGCAGGCGTGTTGACACAAAATCGGATTGTGGCACCTCCCGTCCTTTTGTGTCGCCGGCAACTCAAAAAACACACCGGGCAGGCCATTGTCATCAACAGCGGGAACGCCAATGCGCTCACCGGATCACAAGGGATGTCGGACGCCATGGAAATACGTCGACTCGTGTCTGCGGCCTTACGTCTTCCCGTCGGTTCGGTATTTGTGGGGTCGACGGGAGTCATAGGCCGCCCGCTACCGATGCCCGCCATCCGTGAAGCCGTCCCGCCTCTCATCCGGCTCCTGAACCGGTCCGGTCATAAGCCGGCGGCGCAAGCCATCATGACCACGGACACCAGACTTAAAGAGGTCGCCGTGCAGGCCAAGATAGGAGGACGGCTCGTCACGATCGGAGGGATGGCCAAAGGCTCCGGCATGATTCACCCCGATATGGCCACCATGTTGGCCTACCTGACCACCGACGCGGCGATTGCCCCTCGGACTCTGCAGGCCGCGTTGACGCGAGCCGTCAACGAAACCTTCAATTGCATCTCGGTCGACGGAGACACCAGCACGAACGACACGGTGCTGTGCCTCGCCAATGGACGCGCCGGGAATCCGACTATTCAGACCGGCACTCCCCAATGGGAAACGTTCTCCGCCTTGTTGCAGGAGGCCTGCCTGTCGCTTGCACTCCAAATCTGCCGCGACGGAGAAGGGGCTACCAAAATCGTCGAGATTGTCGTACGCGGCACACGAACCAATCGCGAAGCGAAGAAAATCGCGCAAACCATTGCCACGTCGTTGTTGGTGAAAACCGCCGTTTTCGGAGAAGATCCCAATTGGGGTCGAATCGTGGCGGCCGCGGGCCGGGCCGGAGTGAAATTCAATCCGGCCAAGATCGGCTTGGCATTCGACAAGACCCGGGTGGTACACAACGGTCAACCGGTCGGAGACCGAGCCGACAACCGGGCGCAACGGGTCATGCGAAAAAAACAATACGTCATGACGCTCTCATTGGGAAACCAACCGGGTTGTGCCAAACTCTGGACCACGGACCTGACCTACGAATACGTGCGGATCAACGCTTCCTATACCACCTGACAGTCTCTGCCATGCTCCCCCTTATGCGTGGACACAGCATGGATGGGTTGAAATCACTGCCCGAAAGTGTACAATAGCTACTATCCTACATCTTGTGGGCGGTGAATCGCTGCTTCAGTAGTAAACGTCGACAGGTTGTGGTTAAAGAGACGCCGTCAAGCATACAATTACCGTACAATCCCGTGATTGATTTCACCTAATTTCCAAAGCGGCTTGTAGCCATGCTCAAAAGGAACGGATTGATTCCCTCACAAACACGGCTGAGCCCCCTAAGCGTTGTTCTTGCCCTTGTCCTGCTCCCCGGCTGTATTGTCGCGGAAACGACCTATGACATCGTGGCCGGCACGGTTAAAGGGGTTTATTACCTGACGACCGGAACCGCCAAAGTCACTTACCAGATAGGAAAATTTACGTTCGAGGTCGTACGGGCTCCATTCGACTGGCCCCTGACGCACGATGAAATCGAAACGATCGACGGGTTGCCGGTCAAGGAAGCCATTCGCCAGGGCCGGGTCAAATGGGCTCCGTACGTGGTGAAGGGCAGACGCTACGTGCCCATGAGCGTCCGAAAGGCCCAACGCTATGAAGAGAAAGGGATCGCGTCCTGGTATGGAGAAGAAACCCGGCGAAAAAAGGGAGGGCATATGACCGCGAACGGCGAAGCGTTCAATCCCATGGCCTTGACCGCCGCGCACAAATACCTGCCGTTACCGATCAACGTCAGGGTGACGAACCTGGAAAACGGGCGATCGATTGTCGTCCGGGTCAACGATCGTGGACCGTTCCCCAGTGTCAACAACCCGAACTCCGGGGAACGCATTATCGACTTGAGTTACGGAGCAGCCAGAAGACTGGGATTCCACAAAAAAGGTTTGGCCCGGGTCCACGTCAAGGTCATCCCCGTCCAGGTCGGGACCTAGACACGTTTCCCGCTCGATTCCGAAACAGCGAACGTCCGTTCGTCACCCTTATTCGGCTTCATCACGGGCATCCACCTCGCGGGTCAGAGATTGTAATGCCGCAGAAACCCGCACGGAGATGGTAACCCCGGAGCTGAGTCGGCGCATCTCGTCAGGCAACGTGGCAAGTTCGGCCGTGGCGCGTCCGCGGATGTGATCCAGTGAAGGGGACGCCTCACGGCGCTTACCGCATTCCATGACCGGCCGGATGAGCGGGGTTTCCTCTTGCGTATCGGCAGCCGTCGTCACGACGTCATGATCGATACGTCCTTGTGGATCATATCGGCGGTAGACTTGCTTGACGCCCGGCCACGTCTCCTTACCCTCCGACCTCTTTCGTGACGGTCTCCCGGCATATTCCTGTAGTTTATAGACGCAATCCAAATACGGCGCATCCGCGGACGTCGCCAGCCTTGTCCCGACGGCAAACAGATCAACAGGCGCCTGAGCTGCAACAAGGTGTTGAATGGTATCTTCGTCCAGGTTGCCGCTTACCGTAATCTGCACGTCTTCCAACCCACCATCGTCCAAAATATGTCGTACTTGACGCGCCTGCTCGACCAAGTCCCCGCTATCGAGACGTACGCCTTTGATCGTAATGCCCTTGTCCCTCAGACCCGGAGCCAGCTTCACCACGGTCCGGGCTCCTTCCTGTGTGTCATAGGTATCGAGCAGAAAAATGACGTTATCGGGTTGGACATCGGCAAAATGCTCAAAGGCGTGGCGTTCGGCCTCGTGGGCCTGCACGAAACTATGCCCCATGGTTCCGAAGACCGGCACCTCAAAACTGGGTGCGGCCATGACCGTGGCTGAACCGGCGAATCCGGCCAGGTAAGCGGCCCGGGCAGCCAGCAACCCGGCTTCGGCTCCGTGAGAGCGCCGCAAGCCGAAGTCGACCACGGGCTTGCCTTCAGCGGCGAGCACGCATCGTGCGGCTTTTGATGCAATCAACGTCTGATAGTGCAGCAGGTTGACCAACCGGGTTTCGATGAACTGCGCTTGAGGAAGCGATGCCGTGATCCGGACAATGGGTTCGTTCGCGAAAAACACCGTGCCCTCGGGCACGGCATGAAGATCCCCCGCAAACCGAAACCGTTCCAGATAGTCAACAAACGACCGGCTGAACCGGCTGCTGTTCGCCACCCAATCCAACTCGGCAGGGGTCAAACGAACGGTCTCCAGGTATTCCAGGAGCTGTGCCAACCCCGCGGCCATAAAAAACCCCCGTTGCGGGGGCATCGTTCTCACGAAACATTCAAAAACCGCGGTGTCTTCCATGCCCCGTTCGAGATAGCCTTGGAGCATGGTGAGTTGATAGAAATCCGTCAGTAAAGCACTGGATCGAATATCCATGCGAAACGGCCAATCGAACAGGAGCTTGGCCTTCCTGTCCTGAGCGCAGTCGAAGGGTCAGAATTCGTCCCGGGTCTCGAGCGCTTTGCAAGCTCCGAACACCGTCATCAGGATGATTCCACGGCGCGCGGCTGTTCGACTCCGATACCGTAACCGAACGGGACGTTTCAGGCTCTCACTTGGAACCACGCGCGGGGGTATGTTCTCCGGCAATTCAGCCGTCGCCTCGTCGGGCCGGACACTCTCAAAAACCGGGGAAGGGTGAGACGTCTCTTGGACGCTCAATTCTTCCTGGTACCGAGTAAAGCGTTCGATCTGCTCCCGCAACCAACTCCCGACGGATGCAATGAACCAGACCAACAGCACGATTCCAAGAAAAACAAATGCCTCGACGGTCATCCCATCACCTCACGTCACGGCTTGGATTCGGGGCTCTCATCGTCGCGCCCGATGGCCTCTCGCATGGCGGTATCGGCTTGCACGTTCTTCATTCGATAATAATCCATGAGTCCGATATTGCCCTTCCGAAACGCCTCGGCCATGGCGCGCGGCACTTCGGCTTCGGCCTCGATCACCCGGGCCCGCATTTCCTGTTCAAGGGCCACAGCCATGGCCCGCCGCTCTTCGGCCTTGGCCTGCGCAATCTGCTTATCGGCGTCAGCCTGGTCGATCTGCAACTTTGCCCCGATATTTTCACCCACGTCCACGTCCGCGATGTCGATGGATAGAATTTCAAACGCCGTCCCGGCATCCAGTCCTTTTTGGAGAATATGTTTTGAGATTTCATCGGGATTTTCCAACACGTCCTTGTGCCGATCCGACGAACCGATGGTGCTCACCATGCCTTCACCCACCCGGGCAATGACCGTCTCCTCTCCTGCCCCACCGACAAGCCGGTCGATATTCGCTCGAACCGTCACGCGGGACACGGCAATCAGTTGAATGCCGTCTTTCGCCACCGCGGTAATCCTCGGGGTTTCGATGACCTTCGGCAACACGGACATCTGCACGGCTTCCAACACGTCGCGACCGGCCAGATCGATAGCCGCGGCGCGTTTGAAAGGCATGGGGATGTTCGCCTTGTCCGCGGAGATCATGGCATTCACCACTTTCACCACGTCGCCGCCGGCAAGGAAATGGGCTTCGAGGTCATTGATGGGAATTTCCAGGCCGGCCTTGACCGCGCTGATCCGCGCCGTGACCACGGTGCCGGGCGGCACCCGGCGGAACCGCATGCCGACCAGGGTCAGAAGCCCCACGTACGCATTCGAGGCCCAGGCCGCAATCCACAATGGAATGGGGATCAAGTACAAAAACGCCGTCAGAAACACGCTGACGATCAACAACAGAGCGAGGGTGCCGAAGACCTGCATTTCTGCGCCCATGAGGAGACCCTCCTTTCGATCCGTGCGAACCGGAATACCGGAACTCTAACACAAATCAGGAGGGATTGGCTCGAAATTCAGACGGACGTGTCGGATTACGCCTTGGGCTAATCCGACCTACTTACTCGGCAGGACACATGACACGCGTCGGGGATGACCGGAACGGCCATGGCTGGCTACAGGCGCCTTCGGGCGTGGCTGCGACCCAGTCCCGACACCTGCTTTGGGGGCGAGGACTGTCTGAGCGAAGCGAGTTCCGCAGCCCAAGAAATCGGGACTGGGGCAAAGGCACCCCGTGGGGCCACGCCCGGGCGCCAATGGTTTTGGGTCCTTTTGCCGAAACAAAAGGACCTCGTCGTGCGGGGCGAAACCCCGCATGAGAAAAAACAAAGACACTGGATTCTCGATTAAAGATGTCGAGAATGACGGAGGAGGAGGGTCGGGGATGACAGTCTTTGTAGGTTGGAGTAGCGTAGCGTCATCCGACAGCCTTGCTTAATTCATTTCCGCCAGTTCCTTCAGCATTTCCAGACATTGCGGTTGGCGCAATTTCCTGAGAGCGGACGCTTCAATTTGGCGAATGCGTTCACGGGTCACGCCGAAATCTTCGCTGATTTCCTCGAGCGTGTGCCCTTTGACGAATCCGATCCCGAACCGTTTTTTGATGATGTATTCTTCCTTGGGCGTCAAGACACCCAAGACTTTGTCCACTTGACGCCTCGTGTCAGACCGTAAGGCAGCCGCGTAAGGAGGCGGGACAGTCCGATCCTCGAGGAGGTCGCCCAACCTGGTATCTTCATGTTCACCCACCGGCGTTTCCAGTGACACGGGCTCCTTCAGGTACTCCATCATTTCCCGGGTCCTCGCCTCGGACAACTCCACGTGTCCGGCCAATTCCCAAACGGTGGGCGGACGCCCGTAGCGTTGCACCAGGCGCGCCGATGCTCTCCTCAATTTTTGAACGGACTCATGCATATGAACCGGCACCCGGATCGTACTGGCTTGATCAGCGATGGCGCGCGTCATGCGTTGTCTGATCCACCACGTGGCATACGTGCTGAACTTGTACCCGCGTTGATATTCGAATTTATCAACGGCCTTCATCAGGCCGATGTTCCCTTCTTGAACGAGATCCAGAAATTGAAGCCCTCGCCCCATGTAATGCTTGGCCACACTTGCCACCAATCGCAAATTGGCCTGAATCAGCCGGGTCTTTCCGTCTTCGATGGTTCGCTCGGCCCGTTCGATTCTTTCGACGTGTTCCAGGAACAGGGAAACGGGCATGAACAGGGCGTTGCGCTCGATATGCTTCACGCGATCCCGGCTTGCACCAATCGCCTCCCGTGACCCCGAACGAAAATCGTTCGCCAGGGTTCTGACCTCGGACACGAGTTGTCCCTGATATTCATCAGTCAAATGCAACGCCAGGACGCGGTCGACAATGCGTTGTTGCGCAGATTCCACCGATTTCAAGACGCGAGAAGCACCTGCCGGTTTTGCACATTGTTCCAGGTAATACGTTCGCAGAGATTTTGAAGCTCGCCGGATGGCCGACAGTCCGCTCAAGGTCAGATTTCGTGCGTTCTCCTGTGCTTGCTCCGCAGCTTCAACGTTCTCCGAACCATGTTCAAGGTTTACAACCGCAGACACGGAAATCTCGCGTCGCTGCAAAGCAACACGGAGTGACTCCAAACGATCGAACACCAGGGGGAGTCCGTAAACGGCTCGTCGCAATTCAGCTTTTCCCGCTTCGATTTGTTTGGCAAGCGCCACTTCCTCTTCACGCGTCAATAAGGGCACCTTGCCCATCTCCTTCAGGAACACCTGGGTCGGGCCATGCGTCCCTTCTTCCTTCTCGGGAATACTCCTATTCCCCGGCCGTGAAGACACGGGCCGAACACGATCCGGGAACGCCGACACACCCAAAGACGAGGTGACTTGAGCAGTATCCGGTTCTGTGACATCTGGTGACGGAACTTGACGCATGTGACAATCTCTACGCATTGAAAATGATCGATTCCCCCGGACGATTATGCAGCTTGTGAAGCAGGTTTCCTGGAGCCCAGTCCGGCCGATTGTTTTGCTGTTTTCGGATAGACTGTTTCTCCGCAATTCAAACACCGTAAGGTCTCGATACGAAGAAAAGGGCCGTCCGGATCATAAAAATGATCTCTGACCATAAGACCCCCACATCGTGGACATTTCATCTGGCATCCCCCTTTGACCTCGACTGCTCCGACGCATCCGGGAACAGTCTTTCGGAACCTCTGCTTTATTGCACTATCGGGCGCATGGCTGCGTTGGGTCCTCGCTCAACCCTCACCTATCTCTCTGATAAGCTTCGGGTTTCGCTCCGCGACGCCTTGCCCTGCATCCTGCTATCACCATAGATCAGAGGTTCCTTTCGTAGACAGCTCCGCAACATATTGTGCGGATGTTTTCCCTATAGCTCTATCCATAACCAGTTTTGGCGGCAAATCAAGGGCACGGCTCTACAGAAAAGTTTTCCGGGGTATCTTCGTTTAGTCACCTTTTCCACGACCAACGTAACTATTTGATTATAAAATGAAAATACATCGTCAGTCGCCAATGAAATCCTGGGCCGGAAACAAGTTTTTCCCTCTTTCATGGAGTCGTGATGCCCCTAGCCGTGGCCGGAACCGGTTTGCTAGGATGCCACTCCCATGGAAATCGGCATTGTCGGACTTCCCAACGTCGGCAAATCGACGATCTTCAACGCGCTGACATCAGGAGACGCGGCCTCGTCGACCTATCCCTTTACCACCATCGAACCGAACCTCGGCGTCGTTCCCGTTCCCGACTCCCGGCTGGACCGCCTCGCGGAAATCTTCAAACCGAAAAAAACCACGCCCGCCTTCTGCCGGTTTGTCGACATCGCCGGACTGGGCAAAGGCGCAGCAGAGGGTGAAGGGCTCGGCAACAAATTTCTGGCTCACATCCGGGAAGTCGACGCGATCCTGCACATGGTTCGTCTGTTTCAGAATGCCAACGTCGAACACACGTTGGACGGCATCGACCCAAAGAGGGACGTTGACGTGCTCGAGACCGAACTGATGCTCGCCGATCTCGAAAGCGTCACGAAACAATTCGACAAGGTCTCGGGTAAGGCACGGTCCGGGGACACGGAAGCGAAGGACGCGCTGGAATTACTCAATATCCTCAAGACGGGCCTCGAAGAGGGCAAATCCGTAAGGACACTCGGACTCGATCCGGAGAGTCTCAAACCGTTCTCCATGCTGACCGCGAAACCCGTCCTGTACGTCGGCAATACCGACGAGCATACGGACCCGGCCGTCGTGGATGATTTTCAAGCGCTTGTCCAAGACCTTGAGGCGGAATCGGTCGTACTCTCCGGCAAACTGGAAAGCGAATTAGCCGAGTTGTCAGGGGAGGACCGCGAGTTATTCATGGCTGACCTGGGCATGACACACAACGGCCTGGAACGGGTCATCGTGGCGGCGTACAAAACGCTGGGACTCTGCTCATATTTTACCGGAGGCCCCAAGGAAGTCCGGGCGTGGACGATCCCCGTGGGAGCCAAGGCGCCTCAAGCCGCCGGCGTGATCCACTCGGACTTTGAAAAGGGATTTATCAAGGCCGACGTATACGGCTTTACGGACCTGGATCGCTACCGGTCAGAGCAAACGCTACGAGAGAAAGGCCTCATCCGGTTGGAAGGCAAGGAATACGTGGTCAAAGACGGCGACGTGTGTCACTTCAAGTTCAACGTGTAAGACGGACTTCCATGAACGCCGTGTTTTATCCCGTTCACCTCTGCCATGCGCGCACCTTGGAGCTTCTCTTGGCAGAATATGACAGTGTCCATTTTCGTGATTTCATGGCCCTGCAACTGACGCCATTTATGGGAACGACGGCTTTTCCCGACCGGATGGGCGACTACTACCCTGAATTACTGGATGCGGGACGAATCATCCAGGGGCACAACGTCAGCGGCGCCTTACATCCTGATATGATTGCGGCCGTTGATCGGGATTTAGCCGATCCGGCATGGCGCTCCATTTTTCATGACGCCTTGTCGGATGACTATCAGTTTCAGCGTACGTTGTTTGATGAGTCGGAAATTCGCAAACGAGGGGATGGCGGCTCCGTAAAAATTCCCTTGTTATCCGGGTTCGGGACTCCTGACTGGCAAGCAACCCCTTTTTCGGTTGAGTTGGTCAAAACCCTGAGTCGCCGGTCTTGTCCTCACCAAGACGACCCGGGGTTCGAGTATGGCTGGGCATTAGTCAAAACGAGCGCGGCGTTGGCCTATACGATTCAACTGTGTCGCCAACTTCACGGTAGGGCCGTGACGGATTCGGCTTCGCATCATCGTCTGCTCGCACGATCCTGTTACAGAGAACGGATCGGACTCTCCAACTCCTGCGTCAAACGTGAAGGGTACTAAGGGATGCGCAGAGTACTGCCCGCTGGCATGGGCAGGTTTTTCCCGGCTATAGGACCGTCTCCGGCCCCTTCGGTTTCCATTTCCGGGCCAAGGCTTCGGCTTTTTCAATTTGCGCGGGCGTCATTTCTTCTTGCAGCATGGCTACGGCCTGGATCGCCGGATCCATGCCCTGTTCCGCCGCAAGGAAGGCCCATTGATACGCCTGGATGTAATCCTGTTTGACGCCCTCGCCCTTGTAGAACATCAGACCGACGTGATTCTGCCCCGCCGCGTTCCCCTGCTCCGCCGCCCGCAAAAACCACCGGAAGGCCCTGGCGTAATCTTTGGGAACACCCAAACCATAACGGTAGAGTAAACCCAGGTTATTTTGCGCGCTCGCATGGCCTTGGTCAGCCGCCAGCCGATACCAATAGCGAGCCTTCTCGAAATCCTGCGCAACGCCCTGTCCCCATCGATACATGTATCCCACCATGTTTTGGGCCTCGGCATTCCCCCGGGAAGCCAGCGGAGCCCATTCCCGCATCGCGGTTTCGTAATCCTGTTCGAGATAGGCGTTTTCGCCCAGACCGAAATCCGCCCAGGCCGGGCAGCTACCGGCCAGCAAACACCCGATGGTGAAAGTTATGATTTGGAGCATGTTCTTCATCGTGAGCCTCTTTTTCATGCAGGGTTTCGCCCCCGCGCGACGAGGTCCTTTTGTTTTGGCAAAAGGACCCAAAACCATTGGCGCCCGGGCGTGGCCCTAGGGGGTGCCTTTGCCCCAGTCCCGATTACTTGGGCTGCGGAACTCGCTTCGCTCAGACAGTCCTCGCCCCCAGAACAAATATCGGGACCGGGGCGCAGCCACGCCCGCAGGCGCCGGGAAATGGCGGCATTCGTTGACGCTTCATTTTTCTTCTGTCTTTGTCTGTCATCCCCGACTTGATCGGGGATCCAGTGTCTTTGCTTTTCCTTAGTATACCCCAAATTATTGCCCGCCACCTCTTTACTCATTGTGACGGGAATGGCATAAAGGAACCTCTGATTTATGGTGATAGCGGGATGCAGGGCAAGGCGTCCCGGAGCGAAACCCGAGGCTTATCAGAGAGATAGGTGAGGGTTGAGCGAGGACACAACGCAGCCCTGCGCCCGATAGTGCATTAAATCAGAGGTTCCTTGGGGTTTACGCGGTTCCGCCGGCTTCAGTCGGTCCTTGCGCCAACATTTCCGAAAACCGTTTCCCCACGATGTCGGTGACCTTTCCCATAATGTCCGTCACCTCTTTCCATTCCTCGGGAGTCAATTCTTCTTTCAGTCTCGGATTGAGCCCCCATTTGGCGCTGACCTGTTGGCCTTCACGCTCGACGTGGACCGTCAGAATTTCGGTGTCGAGAGGACCTTTTGATTTGGAGGACGGTTTCCGCGATGAGGTTTCGCCTGCCACAACGTGCGCCTTTCTGTGTGGTGGATAAATCCCGGACTGTGAACACTACTCTGACGGGTTGTGAGGCCGGGTGTCAAATGATCCCCCGCGAGCCTTGTCTCAAGGCCTTCTCTCCGGTTAGAGTCAAGGAATTGAGCGATGCTCCGCATGAAGCGCCGCCGCTTCACGTCTTGATCCAAAGGCCGTTCCGATGAGTGTTGACTGGAAAGAAGTTCTCAAATCCCTCAAAGAAGAGGCCATCCCCAAACGCTGGGACATGCAGGAGTTGGCACGGAACTTCTTTGAAGGTCTGTTCCTCGTGGTGCCGGTGGCCGTCACCATCTATGTCGTTTTCCTGGTGTTCAATTTCATCGACGGCTGGCTGAACATCCCCATTCCGGGGATCGGGTTTCTCATCACTATCGGCATGCTGGTCCTGGTCGGCCGGCTGGCCTCGAACGTGTTCTTTCGCGGAGCCCTGGGTTCCCTTGAAAAAGTTCTGACCCGCACGCCCTTTGTCAAACTGGTCTACACGTCGCTCAAGGATCTCATTGAAGCCTTCATGGGTGAAAAGAAACGGTTCGATCAACCCGTCCTCGTTACGTTGACGCCGGGAGGACATGCAGAGGCGATCGGGTTCGTGACGCGCCAGAACCTGGACCTGTTGGGGCTGGAAGACCGGGTCGCCGTGTACTTTCCGCAATCCTACAACTTTGCCGGCAACCTGCTGGTCGTACCCCGCAATCAAATTCGCCCTCTCGACGCCGACAGCGCGGACATCATGGCCTTCATCGTCTCGGGCGGCGTCTCGGGCGGCGCAGCTAACGGAAAGTCCGGCAAACCGGCTCCCGGCGATACCCCGGCGTTACCGTCCCCGTCCGATTCGCACAAGTCTTCCGATTCATTTCAATAACCGGCGTCGTTGCGTCTTCCTTTCGGGTGAAAGTTGCAAAGACCTGAATGCCTCATCTAATTTGGACACGGGGTTTTCATATAGTAGAATATCCTTAGTATTAACCGATAGGTATCATTGGCGGCTTCGTTGACAGTTATCGTGATGACGATCATGCACCCATTTCAGCCATGGTTTCGCAAGGCCCGCCGGGGCCTTCCCGTGGTCCTGTGCCTGATCGCACTCCAGGCCTGTGACGAACAACAAGCCGCGCCTCCGCCTTCCGGGCCTCCGCCGGCGCCGGTCCGCGTCGCCCCGGTTCTCCAACAAGAGGTGAAGCAAACCGTCACGCTGGTCGGAACCGTCGAACCCTGGAAACGAAGCATTGTGGCCAGCGAAGTCGAAGGGCTGGTTCAAGCCTTTCCCGCGGAAGAAGGGATGGCGGTCACACGCGGGCAACTGCTGGCGAGTTTGCGCACGGAGACGTTGCGGATCCGGCTCGATTCCGCCATGGCCCTCTATCGAGAGTCCGGCGCTCGCTATCAACGAGCCAAACGGGATCTGCAACGCGTTCGCGTCCTCTTTAAACAAGAACTCGTCACACAGACAGACTTCGATGCCGCCGTGGCCGAGGCCACGGCTCTGAAAGAACACCTGTCTCAATTAGGCGCCGACATCCGGCAGGTCAGAGACTCGCTGAACAAGTCCAAAATCGTCGCTCCGTTTGACGGATGGATCACGCAGGAATTTACGGAGATCGGGCAGTGGGTGGAGGAAGGCGGGGCGATCGTCGAGATGGTCGATCTTTCCCACGTGCAAGTCGAAGTTCCTCTTCCGGAACGCTACGTGAGCCATATTCAAATCCATGAACCCGTGACCGCGACGTTCGACGGTCTTCCGGAGTTCGAGGCGCGGGGTCGAGTGTTCTCTCTCGTCGCCCAGGCCGACCGAACCGCGAGAACCTTTCCGGTCAAAGTGGAAATTCCGAATCCCGCCCTGGCCATCAAAAGCGGCATGGTCTCCCGCGTCCGGTTCCAGGTCGACCGGCCTCACCGGGGGATCGTGATCCCGAAGGACGCCCTGGTCCTCCGCGGAGACAAGGAGTTCGTGTTTCGCGTGAACGAGGGCATGGTTGAGCAAATTCCGGTGACCGCCGTCCTGCACGTCGACAACCTCGTTGAGATCGAAGGGCCGGTCCAAGCGGGTATGGACGTCGTGGTGGAGGGGAACGAACGCCTGTTCCCCGGCCAACCCGTGCGCGTCTTGGATGCCCCCGGAGAGACTCCCGGCAACACTCCATGAACATCATTCAATTCGCCATCCGATACCCGGTCACCACGACCGTGGCCGTGATTCTCATGGCCCTGTTCGGGCTTGTGTCGCTCATGAAGCTTCCCATCCAACTCACGCCCGACGTGTCCAAACCCGAGATCACGATTACGACCCGGTGGCAGGGAGCCAGCCCCAAGGAAGTCGAACGCGAAATCGTGGACAAACAGGAAGAGCAGCTGAAAGGAGTGGAAGGGCTCGAGAAAATGTTCGGCGAAAGTTCCTACGACTCCGCTGAAATCATCCTTCGCTTTCCGGCCGGAACCAATACCGACACGTCGCTTCTTCGTGTCTCCAATCGTCTCAATCAGGTCAAGGAGTATCCCGACGAAGTCGACGAACCCGTGATCAGCAGCGCCAATACGCGCGGCAGCGCCATGGGGTGGTTTATTTTCGAACCATTGGAAAGCAACCCCATCGCCATCGATACCATGCGGGATTTTGCGGAAGACGTGATCAAGGCGCGGTTCGAGCGCATTCCGGGCGTGGCCGCGTCCAACGTCTATGGGGGTCGCAAACGGGAGCTGCGAGTGCTCGTAGACCCCTTGAAACTGGCCATCCGTTCCCTGACGGTTTTGAATCTGGCGCAGGCGCTGGACCAGGAAAATCGCAATTACAGTGCGGGCGATTTTGATGAGGGCAAACGATCGTACGTCGTCAGGACCACCGGCGAATACCAAAGCCCCGAAGACGTGGCGAACGTCATTATTGCCAGGCGGGAGGGCGCGCCGGTGTACGTGCGGGACGTGGCGACCGTCAGTGTCGCGTATCAGGAGCCGCAACACGTGGTGCGGGAAATGGGGCGCAATTCCATTGCCGTCAATGCCATCCGCGAGACCGGGGCCAATACCCTGGACACGATGCAGCGCCTGCGGGAAGCCGTGCAGGAACTCAACGACGAGATTCTCCACCGGCGAGGCTTCACACTGTTTCAAGTCTATGACGAAACGGACTACATCTACAGTTCCATCAGCCTGGTGCAAAAGAATCTGGTCATCGGCAGCATCCTCGCCGTGACGATTCTCTTCCTGTTCCTGCGCACGGCGAGCACGACCTTCGTGGTCGGGTTGGCCATTCCCGTCAGTATCATGGGAACCTTTATCGCCTTGTGGGTGTTGGACCGGAACGTGAACGTGATCAGTCTTGCCGGCATGACGCTTGCCGGAGGCATGTTGGTCGACAATTCCATCGTCGTCCTGGAAAACATCTATCGTCACCGCGAGTCGGGCAAATCACTGTGGCAGGCCGCCTATGACGGGACCTCTGAAGTTTGGGGCGCGGTGCTGGCCAGCACCCTCACGACCATTGCGGTGTTCGTACCCATCGTGTTCATCGAGGAACAGGCCGGACAACTGTTCCGGGACATTGCCATTGCCATCAGTGCCGGAGTCGGGTTGAGCCTCCTCGTCTCCATTACGGTCATCCCGTGCCTGTCCGCGCGCATTCTGACGACCCAAAAACGCGCCCGGCGCCGCTCCTCCTCCCGCTCGACGCTCCCGGCGGAGGACGCGGACGATCGCGGGGCCCCGCCGGCGGGCCGGAAGAGGAAAGCAGCCGACCGGATCGGTGATTTCGTGTACTGGATGTGCGGCAGTATCGGCTCGCGAGTGGTGATCGTCTGCGGACTCACGGCGTTCGCTCTCGGCATCATCACGCTGTTCCTGCCGAAAGCCGAATACCTGCCCAGCGGGAACCGCAATCTGATCTTCGGCGTGGTCCTGCCCCCGCCCGGCTACAACACGGAGAAGTACGTTCGTTTGGGAGAGTCCATCGAGACCGTCCTCGCTCCCCATTGGGATGCCGAACCCGGATCCCCGGAGGAGGCCGCCCTGGATGGTCCCAGTATCCGCAATTTCTTCTACGTGGCGCGTGGACGCGGCGTGTTTATGGGCGGTCGCACCAATGACGATGCTCAAATCCGCGACTTGATCCCGGTGTTTCGCCGGGCCCTGGCCGATCTGCCCGGGATCATCGGCATCGTGACCCAAAGCAGTCTGTTTCAACGGGGGTTGGGCGAAGGACGAAACATCGACATTGAAATTACCGGGCCCGACCTCGACAAGCTCCTTGCCCTGGGCGGCCGGATCTTCGGACAGATTCAACAGGTCATGCCGGGCTCACAGGTTCGTCCGAAGCCCAGTCTCGACCTGGGAAGTCCGGAAGTCCGGGTCCACCTGAATCGGGACCGGGCGGCCGACGTGCAAATGACGAATCAGGCTCTCGGCTTTACCATTGACGCCCTGGTGGACGGCGCCAAGGCGAGTGACTATCAATTTGAAGGTGACGAGATCGATCTTACCATCAGGGGCATCGACCGGTACGCCGGTCGAACGCAAGACCTGGGGAACCTGCCCATCTTCACCCCGGGCGGCCGTCTCACCACGGTCGGTGCGATTGCCGACGTCACGCTCGTGGCGGGCCCCGAACAAATCAACCACATCGAACGGGAACGGGCCATCACCATCCAGGTCATTCCGCCGGGGCAGATCCCGTTGGAGACGGCTATGGACTTGATCCAGCAGCAGGTTGTCCGTCCGATCGAAGAAGAAGGGAACCTCGGCCGCCTCTATAATATTCATTTGGCAGGCACGGCGGACGATCTCACGAAAACCTATGACGCCCTGAAATACAATCTGCTCATGGCCGTGCTCATTACCTATTTGCTGATGGCCGCCTTGTTTGAAAGTTTCCTGTATCCTTTTGTCATTATCTTCAGCGTGCCATTGGCCGCGGCCGGCGGCCTGCTCGGGCTGTCCGTCGTCAATCGCTTTATTGCCCCTCAACCCCTGGACGTCCTGACCATGTTGGGGTTCATCATCCTGATCGGCGTCGTCGTCAACAATGCCATTCTGGTCGTGCACCAGGCCCTGAACTTTATGGATCCGCAACGGCTCAACCTGTGGGCATCCGATGAAGACCGGGCTTCGAGCGGCATGCCGGCCCGCGACGCCATCGCCGAATCCGTGCGATCCCGCGTCAGGCCCATCATGATGAGCATGCTGACGACGACCTTCGGCCTCCTGCCGCTGGTCCTGGCCTCGGGCGCCGGATCGGAATTGTACCGGGGCATCGGCAGCGTGGTGCTCGGCGGGCTCATACTCTCGACCATGTTTACGCTCCTCCTGGTCCCGGCGATCTTCAGCCTCATGATGAACTGGAAGCTCAAAGGACGAACCGCACGGTCAAGAGCGGCCCTGGGCCGGGAAATCCGCGAGACGTGATCGGGAGGCGTATGCCCAACGTCAATGCAAGAAACGGCATTCCGTATCGAGAGTCCGTCATGATCGTCATCATCCTCGTCGGCATGATGTGTTGGCCGGGAATGACGACCCTCTCCCGGGCTCAAGACGCGCAGGATGGGGCCGCGTCGCACCAACTCCTGCCCGAACTCCGGTTGAGCATGCAGGACGCGATGCAGGCGGCCGTGGACAACAATCCCACGGTGCAGATCTTTAGGGAGCGCGTGGCCCAGGCGCAAGAGCAAGCCTTTACCCAGCGCGGCGCCCTGCTGCCGAACCTGTCCGCCCGGGTCAGCGGAGCGAGAAGGCGATTCTTTCTCGGCGCATTTGGCGGACTTGGTGCCGGTGTGTCCGACCCCATAAATTTTTACGAAAGCCGCGTGGCCTTGACCCAGAATATCTTCAGCCTGAGCCTCATCCAGAAATGGCGCGCGGCCCGAACGAATATCGAAGTGGCCGGCCTGGACTCGGAAACCCAAAAAATGGACACCATGGCCCTGGTCGCCTTGGCGTACCTGGATACCTTGCGGGTCCAAAAATCCGTCAAGGCCCGCTTGGCCGGGGTCAAGCTCAATAAGGAACTGTTGCGCCTGGCCATGCAACGCAAGTCGGTCGGCATGGCCACTAAGTTGGACGTCACACGCGCAAAGGTGCAACTCGAAAATGAAAAACAACGCCTGCTCGTCGCTCGCAACGACTTCGGCAGCGCCAAACTCAACCTGAGCCGTGGCATCGGGCTCTCCTTCGACGTGAAGTTGATCCTGACGGACGAACTGAAACTTGTCCCCGTCACCCCCCAGACCGTGGACGAAGCCTTGCAGGTTGCCAGGGAACACCGTGTCGAACTCAAAGCCCAAAAAAAACGGGAACGGTTGGCTGCACTCACGCTCAGTTCGGTGATGATGGAACGTGTGCCCTCTCTCACGGGCAGCGGTGACGTGGGCCTGATCGGGAATCAACCCAGCCGAGCGTTAACCACCGACAACGTCCAGGTCCTGCTCTCCATTCCCCTGTTCGACGGAGGCCAGCGTGAAGGCCGCATTTCCGAACAGCGCAGTCTGGTTCGCATGGAGTCCCTCAAAACGCGAGACGTCGAAAAGCAAATCGGGTTGGAAGTCCGGGACGCCCTGTTGACGATGGAGTCGACCCAACAACAGGTCGCCGTGGCCAGGGAAGGGCTCCGGTTGACGTTCCAGGAACTCCGTCTCGCCCGGCGGCGCTTCGCCGTCGGCCTGGCAACCAATATCGAAGTCACGGACGCCCAAACGCGGGTGACGCAAGCCCGGGACAACCTCATCGAAGCGCTGTTCAATTTCAACGCGTCGCGCGTGAATCTCGCCAGAGCCCAAGGCCGGCTCGAAGCGCTCTAGTCCGCCAGGCACCACCCATGGTCACCTCCGACCCGCACATTCAGAACGACGTTCGGTCCCAGGCAAAGAAACGCCGGACCTTCGCCATTATCAGTCATCCCGACGCGGGGAAAACCACCGTTACGGAAAAACTGTTGCTCTATTCGGGGATGGTCAGGACGGCGGGTATGGTGGGAAGCCGGAAAAGCTCCAAAACGGCAACCTCCGACTGGATGGAAATGGAACAGGAACGCGGGATCTCGATCACCGCGTCGGCCATGCAGTTCCAATACAAACATGCCGTCATCAACGTGCTCGATACACCGGGGCACGAAGATTTCTGCGAAGATACCTACCGGACGCTGACCGCGGCGGACAGTGCCGTGATGGTCATCGACGCGGCAAAAGGCGTTGAGGCCCAAACCCGGAAATTGTTTGAGGTGTGCCGGTTACGCAACATCCCCGTCCTGACGTTGATCAACAAAATGGACCTGCCGGGACGCCCGCCGTTGGACCTCATGGCCGAGGTGGAAGACGTCCTGCGCATTCACGCCAACCCGATCAATTGGCCCGTGGGGTCGGGACAACAATTCGTGGGCGTCGTGGACCGCGCTTCCCGCCGGATCTCGCTGTTCAAGAAAATGGCGGCGCAAGGCTCCGCGAAAGCCGGCCGCCGTGAAATTTCTTTGGACAGCCCCGAAGCCCGGGCCCTGATTGAGGAAGACGTCCTGCAGGAAGTCAACCATGATTTGGAATTGTTGGACGTAGCCGGGAACCCGTATTCGCAGGAGGCTTTTTTTCGCGGTGAAGTGACACCCGTGTTTTTCGCCTCCGCGCTCACAAATTTCGGCATTGAAAATTTCTTTGACGCCTTCGTGGAGATGGCGCCCGCCGCCATCCCACGTACGGCCGATCAACACGACGGCACGGCAGTCGTCGTGGACCCGGTGGAACGACCGTTCAGCGCCTATGTCTTCAAGATCCAGGCGAACATGAACCCCCGGCATCGAGACAGCACCGCCTTCCTGCGAGTCTGCTCCGGTCGCTTCGAGCGCGACATGGTGGTCAAACATCACCGCCTGGGGCAAGACGTGCGCCTGTCACGGCCGCACAGTCTCGTGGCCAAGGGACGCAGCACCGTGGACGTGGCGTACCCCGGGGACATCATCGGGATCATCAACCCGGGACAGTTTGCCATCGGTGATACCATTTCATTGAGTGACGGGTTCAACTTTCAGCCGCTGCCCCAGTTTCAACCGGAAGTGTTCGCCCGGGTTCAGCCCACTGACGTGGGTAAACGGAAAGCCTTTGACAAAGGCATGGAGCAAATGGCCGCCGAAGGCACGGTACAGCTTCTCAGGAGCCTTGATGACCTGGAATTTCTCGTCGCCGCCGTAGGCCGGCTCCAGTTCGACGTCTTGCAATTTCGTCTGCGGAACGAATACCGGGTAGAGACGCGCCTCGAACCCCTGAGCTACACATGCAGCGCCTGGCTGGTCGGAGACCTCGACACCTTCCGCGCCCCGAGCGACGCCATGCTCGTCAAAGATCACCGCAACCGCCCCATCGTGCTCTTCCGCTCCTCCTGGTCCAAAACCTTCACTCAAGAACGTAATCCCGACCACGACCTGCTGGAGATGGGATAACCCGGTTGTTCCCCGTTACCGACCTTGACACACAAGGTTTTCTAATGTAATTATAAAGTAATTACACATCTATCGGTGAAGACCATGAAAACCAAAATTGTCGCTATCGGAAATTCCCGTGGCATTCGGATTCCTCAAACGCTCTTGAAACAATGCCAGTTGAAAGACTCCGTCGAATTGGAAGCAAAAAACGGAGAGCTGGTCATCCGTTCCCTGATAAAACCGAGAACAGGCTGGACCCAAGCATTCGGGGAAATGGCGTCGAAGGGAGAAAGCCGGCTTCTTGATCCCACTCTCTCGTCAGGCTCCCAGTGGGATAGCACGGAATGGACGTGGTAGTTTCCCGATTTGAAGTTTACCTGGTTAATTTGGATCCTACGGTCGGCCGAGAAATTCGTAAACCTCGCCCCGGCTTGGTCATCTCTCCGGATGAGATGAACCACACCATCGAGACGATTATCATTGCCCCAATGACGACAAAAGGGCGTGCCTATCCGACCCGGGTGCCAGTGACGTTCCAAGGGAAGAAAGGGTACATCGTTCTGGATCAGATTCGAACCGTGGACAAAAAACGGTTGGTGCGACGCCTGGGAAGAATCTCCCCTTCTACCGCGCAAAAAGTTCTTTCGGTTTTGTCTGAAACCTTTGCCCCGTAAGCCCGTCCTCCCACGTTCCTCTATTGCCGTACTGACACGTTTCCCAAGCTTCTTCACCGGCACGGAGGGCGATCCCTACAGACCTTCCCGTAATCTGTTATGATGAATGCACTGAAAGCGCTGCTGTGCTGACTCATGAAAAAGGAGATCCAGAAATGCCTGTTCAAGTTTATGGATGTAATCACGTCGTTATCGAAGTGGACGACGCGCAGAAAGCCGTAGAATTCTATTCAGACGTGTTCAACCTGGAAATGCTGCGGGGAGGAGAGGGCGCCGCGTGGTGCAAACTCGGAGAGCATCAATTCCTGGCCATCTTCGAAGTCGAAACCCTGCAACCCGATCGCATGAAACACTTCGGCATCATGGTCCGGGATGAAGATCAGGTCAACGAAGTGCGGGAGAAACTCGTCAACAAATACGGCCTGACGTTAGAGCCGCCTTTCCGCTGCGACTTCCGCGACCCCTGGGGCAACCGCGTCCAGGTCGTGGACATCCACGACGAGTCCCTCGTGTGGCTGCTGCCGTACCGCGAAGTGCAGGATACCGGAGTCACGTTTTCTCAGTGATTTTGGAACCGGGAGCCGTAGATGCTTATTTTCAGGCAAGGGATTGTCACCCGGTTACAGGTCGAGACACTTACCTGCCGAACAATCCCTCCAACAACTCCTTACCCATTTTGCCGATGGATTTGCCGAGTTGCTCGACGCCTTGGGGCAGGAGGATCCCCGGTTTCATGACAGCCTTGTCAATGGCCTCGTAGATCTGCTCGAAGATGACGGCGGACGCTTGCGAGAACGTGGTGCCGCCTGACGGGTTGCCGATGTCACGCAAGTCGAGATCGGGTAACGACACCTGCGTGACTTCGTCTTGTCCGCCGACGAAGCTCACGTTGATGATCGCATCTTTGACCGTCACTTTCTTGACGTGAACGGACTTATCGGATTCCTGGCTTTCCTCAGGTCTTGCGTCCTTTTCTTGGTCGTCGTCATCGGAACCGGATCCCGTATTTCGCTTGACGTTCTCATGGATCGTGTCGAGGTTGCTGCCCCGTAACGACCACTCGAACGTCACGGCCGGTTTGACGATCAACACCTCCTCGACAATCACGGTATCCGTCAACAGCGAGTTCCAATCGACCTGTATCCGAATTTCCGGAAGGGACACTGCAAAGGCGGTCTCATATCCTTCAGGGTTGTTGACCACGAGCCCGGTCAACCCGGCGTGCATCCTTGTGCCGGACAGCAAGGTCACGTCCACGTCCTCCACCGTGACCGGTACGCCCAGTATTCGGGGCCCCATGGTCTCGATGCCGCCCTTGACCAAGGCATTCAACGACAGGCTGACAAACATCAATGCCAGAAGTCCGATGAGTCCAACGAGCACGAGAAATCTCACAAACACTTTCATTTGAATCCGGCCTTCCCGGCTAATGATTCAATCAGAAAAGCTGTAATGGCATCGGATGGATTTGGTGGACAGAAGGGCCATCTTCCGAGAAAACGTGAAGGACGGAACCTGCCTGAAGTACGGACACCCCTCTGTGGTTGTCCGCCGTGATGGGCCTGCTACAATTCACGCCGGCCTTCGATGGATTTGGTCAGCGTCACGTCGTCGGCGTATTCGATATCCATGCCCACGGGAATCCCGTACGCGATGCGTGAGACCTTGACCCCGTAGGGTTTCAAAAGTTTCGTGAGGTAAATTGCCGTGGCCTCGCCTTCGATGGTGGGGTTCGTCGCCACGATGACCTCCTGCACTCCACCGTCCCGAACGCGCGCTTCCAATTCCCGGGCGCGAATGTCGGACGGCCCGACCCCGTCCAGCGGTGAGAGCGAGCCCATCAGGACGTGGTACAAGCCCTTGTATCCGCGACTCTGATCGATCGCATGCAACGTGCTCGGTTCTTCCACGACCAGAATCTTGGTACGATCCCGTTGAGGGTCCTGACAGATGTCGCACAGCTCGCTTTCCGCAATATTGCGACATTGCTCGCAAAACACCACAAATTCCTTCACGTCGCGAATGGCATCGGCCAGGCGCAGGGCCTCTTCCTTGTTGACCTTCATCATATGAAACGCGAGTCGCTGCGAGGTCTTTTGCCCGATGCCGGGCAACCGCACAAACTCCTTGGCCAGTTTGGCCAATAACCCCTGACGCTGTTGTACGCTCATGATGGCATCGTGGATTTTTGATTGTGGATTGTGGATTTGAAAATCCCCAATCAGCAATTCCTTACATTCCGGGGATGCCGAGCCCGCCGGTCAACCCCTTCACTTCATCAGCCATTAACTCCTTGGCCTTGCGCAATGCTTCATTGGTGGCAGCCACAAGGAGGTCCTGCAACATGTCGGGATCCTCGGACTTCAAGACTTCGGGCTCGATCGCCACGTTGGTGATTTGCATCCCGCCGTTGGCCGTGACCGTGACCATCCCGCCTCCGGCCGACGCTTGGACGGTCTTCGCGGCTGCTTCCTCCTGAATTTTCCCCAGTTTCTCCTGCATGGCCTGGGCCTGTTTCAACAGATTTCCCATGTTGCCAAAAGGATTCTTGGACATGCTTACGCCTCCTTCTTTCCACTCGGGCGACTGGCCTTCACCACTTCGCCGCCAAACAGTTCCATAGCCTGTTTCACCATGGGATTCGCTCGTGCCTGTTCCAACAAGGCCTCGTCATCCTGTTCCCGCCGTTTGGTTCGCATCTGTCTGATCGTGAGACCGTCGCCCGGTTCTCCGGTCAATTCGACCACCCGAAGGTGAATGCTCGCCCCTGCGACGGTTTGGCAGACCTTTGCAATCAATGCGCGGGTCTCTTCTTTCTGGATTCTCGAACAGGCCACCGCTGCGGTTTTGGGAAACCCCACGATGACCTGGTTGCCTTCGATTTTCACCAACGTTCCCATTTCCAAATGGGTTCCAATGTTGGGAGAATCCTGAATCACGGAATCGACGACCCGCTGCCAGTCTTCTTCCCGGATAGCCGGCGGACTTCCCGGGGACGCCGGTCTCGGTTGAGGCACCGATTTGGCCTCGACCGCAGGCCGAGCGGCGCGAGACGTGCTCGCCGCGTTGGAAGCGAGGGTCTTTTGCTCCAGAGGAGAGGGACGCCCTCCCTGCCCGGACACGGGAGCCGGGGGCCTGCCCTGCTTGTCCTGAGCGGAGTCGACGGAAGCGGAGCCGAAGGGCCGACCTGACGTTCCTGCGCGATGATCAGGTTGTCTTACCGGTGACGGCGGCGCCCCGGACGCCGGCCGGGGTTTTTCTGCCGGCGCGCTTGCAGCCTGTGGTTGCGGACTCCGTCCCGTTTCGGCCTGCCGCGTAACCTGCGCCCCGGGCTGCAGCAACCGCGCCGCGCGAACGGCGGCTACTTCAAAGACAAACCGGGGATGCGCCGTTGACCGCAGGCGATCTTCGGCCTGGGCAAAGAGGTGAAAGACCTCCTGTACCTGCTCCACCGAGAACGACTTGGCTTCAGTCAACAAGTGTTTCACCTCCTCATCCGGCAAATCCATCAAGCCCTGCGCTTGTTCGAACCCCGGCACCACGGCTGCAATCATCAGGTGACGCATTCGCTCCACCACCGCCCCGCAATAGGCCCGCAGGTCGTACCCGTGATCGACCACCTCGCCGACCAGGGCCACGGCCGCGGCCGGATCTTGGGTCACGACCGTCTGCACGAGGCGACTCACCAGTTCGTCGGGAACGGCCCCGAGCATCTCATCCACGTCGTGCTCGGTAATCGACTGGCCGCCGAACACTACGGCCTGATCCAACAGACTGAGCGCGTCGCGCATACTGCCTTCACTCGCCCTGGCCATCGCCCCCAGACTTCGTTCATTGATCGTGACGCCGACGCGTGTCACGACTTCCTGGAGACGCGCAATGATCTCCCGCCGGGGAATCCGGCGAAAGTTGAAATGTTGGCAGCGAGACGTGATGGTGGGTGGGATTTTGTGGACTTCAGTCGTCGCAAAGATAAACACCGCGTGCGGCGGGGGCTCTTCCAGTGTCTTCAAGAGCGCGTTGAACGCCGAATTGGAGAGCATGTGGACTTCGTCGATGATGTAGATCCGATAGGTGCCCCGGAACGGCGAAAATTTGACGTTTTCGCGAAGCTCCCGGACGTCGTCCACGCCGGTATTCGAGGCGCCGTCAATCTCGATGACATCAACCGAGTTGCCGCGCGTAATTTCCAAACAACTCTCGCACTGACCGCAGGGTTCCGGGGTCGGACCCCTTCGACTCTGCTCAGGACTCCGCTCAGGCCCGTCGGCTCCGCTCGGGGCTTCGCTCCGGCCGCAATTCAGCGCTTTGGCCAGAATCCGGGCGGCCGTGGTTTTGCCCACGCCGCGCATGCCGGAAAAAAGATACGCATGGGCAACCTGCTGCCGAAGGATGGCGTTCCGTAACGTCTGCACGACGTGCGGCTGTCCGATCAACTCTTCGAATGTGCCCGGACGAAACTTTCTGGCGGAAACCTGGTAGTCCATCACTCGTTCCTTCGGCTCCACCTAGCGCCGCACGTCATCTCTTGAGGCACCGCCACGTGGTCACGACATGAAGATCGTCACAAGCGGGGCCGGGTGATCCTGTAGCACACAGACTCGCTTGCTTACCGTTGCTTCCTTCCGGACCTGGCGGGGTTCACAAGATTCTGCTGCACAGGGCCCAGCCCCTTTCCGTTGTCAGTGATGAGGGTTAGAGAGATGAGGAACGCCCGGCGATTTTTCCTCATCTGTTTGTTAACTCAAAATATTTTCTTCAGCACTCGCCCTGCTCATTCATTTCCATCATCTGCGACACACGTATGGTCCCGCCGTTTTCCAAAAACGGATCGGATTGAGCGATTTGAACGGCGGCCTCCATGCTTTCTGCCTTGACCACGGCAAATCCTTTCATCGAATTCGGATCTTGATCATCTTCAACGCTACCTGAGGTGACAATTTTTGAAACGGGCAACGGTGTTCCCGGATTGACGATGGTATCGCCAAGATCTTTGACCCACGCGTTCCATTTCTCCATTTGCGCCATTCCTTCTTCCTGCGAGTCCGGCTTGTTTCCGCCGCAATAGGCCAGCATGAAATTCGGCATCTCCCCACCCCTTTCAGTTCTCGTCGGTCAAACGAATGCTGGATTTTTTGCTACTCTAGACCCACAGCCGGCAACCATAGTAGCAGCATTCCTATCGAAAGGGCTACAGGAAAACCGTCTGTCGATCGCAAACTGCTGTCGTGCCCGCTATCGAACCCATGACGTTTTTGCAATAGATGTCTTCTCCTGTCTCATTCATTCTCTTGGGCGCACAGGTTCCCCTGTTTGCAGCCGGGAGAAGAAAAACAGAATAGACTGTTTCATAACCGTATAGGGGAGGATCGAGGAAACAATTAGACCGTTCATGAAAATTTCGTTGCCGTTTTCGTGTATTCGGCTAAGTTTAACTCACCAGTTTGCTTCAGTTCCGAAGCGATTCATGTTCGCTTCGCCGTCCGGGTAAGACTCACCATTACCCGTGGGAGTCCCAGGGTAAAAGTTTTAGGAATCGCACGGACCGCCCGTTCCGGAGGCGGGGATAAGCGGGATCGGTCGCGCCGGGAAAATGTTCGAACAAAAAAGGGGGCAAGTATGAAAGTCGAAGAGCAGGCTCAAGTCCCGGTCACGGTGTTGACGGGATTTCTTGGTGCGGGCAAGACAACCTTGTTGAATCGTATTCTGACCACCGAGCATGGGAAACGGGTGGCGGTGATTGTGAATGAATTCGGTGAAGTCGGAATTGATAATCAGTTGGTGGTGGGGGCGGAGGAAGAAATCTTTGAAATGAACAATGGGTGCATCTGTTGTACCGTTCGCGGAGACCTGATCCGGATAATTTCCAATTTGCTCAAGCGGAAAGAGCGGTTCGACTATATGGTCATCGAGACCACGGGGCTGGCCGATCCGGCACCCGTCGCACAAACCTTTTTTGTAGACGATGATATGAAGCGCCGGTTGATGCTGGATGCCATTGTGACGGTGGTGGATGCCAAGCATATCTGGGAGCATCTGGACACCAGTCCCGAAGCCAAGGAGCAGATCGCATTTGCGGACGTGATTCTCCTGAATAAAATCGATCTGGTGGACGAAGGGGAGGTGGAGCGACTGGAGGCCCGCGTGCGGGCCATCAATCCCATGACCAAAATCTACCGGACCCGCGATGCCCGGTTGGACATCGAACGCCTGTTGAATGTGGGGGCTTTTGATCTGGGCCGGAAACTGGAAATCGACCCGAACTTTTTAGGCGAGGAAGCCCACGAGCATGATCCGTCGGTCTACTCCGTGTCGATTGCCGAACCAGGGCAGGTGGATGAGGCTCGGACGAATGATTGGCTTCGGGACGTGCTCTCGGGCATGGGCACCGACATTTTTCGCATGAAGGGTATTTTGGATGTGAAGGGACGGGATGAACGTTTTGTATTTCAAGGCGTGCATATGTTGTTCGACGGGCGTCCTGATCGGCCATGGAGGGCCAAAGAAACCAGGGGGAATCAGTTGGTGTTCATAGGGCGCAACCTCGATCGGGACCGGCTCGTCGAAGGGTTTCGGACATGCCTCGTTTAGTACGGCCTCGGGCCAAAATTCAATTGCAGTCGATCGGGACGTTTCAATTGGATGAATACATCCATGCCGTCATGTTTTCGCCGGACGGCAGCCGATTGGCAGTTGCGGATGCGAGCGGCCAGGTCGCGGTGTGGCATGTGGGATCCCAGGAGTGTGTCTTCCGTAACACGAACCATCAAGGCGCGGTACTGGCGGAGGGATGGCATCCCGGAGGAAAAATTCTCGCAACCGCCGGGGAAGACGGAGTGGGGCGTGTGTGGGACGTCGGTTCCGGGGAAGAGCGTGCCGTGGTTCCGGTTGAAGATGGAAAGGGCTGGGTGGAGCATCTGGCGTGGGAGTCCGGCGGCGAACGGTTGGCGATGACCGCGGGAAAAACCCTGCAGATCCTGAAGTGGTCGGAGTCGGGCGGGTGCTCCGTGGAATGGGAGACCTCTGATCATAAGAGTTCTATATCCGATCTTTGTTGGCGAAAGGGGTATCCGGGCCAAATTTTTTCCTCCTGTTTCGGAGGAGTTACGCTGTGGCAGGTCGGGATGGATTCTCCCGTGAATACGTTTCCCTATGATGGGGCACTCCTGTCGTTCTCAATCAGTTCGGACGGGCAGTATCTGGCCGCGGGAAATTTGGACGGGTCGGTCCATTTATGGAGTCTCTCGACCGGGCAGAACTGGCATATGGCCGGTTATCCCTGCAAGGTCGGGCATGTGGTCTTCGATCCTTATGGAGAATTTTTATGGACAGCAGCCGGTCCTGATTTGGTGGCGTGGTCGGCCAAAAAATTCGAAGGATCCAGTGGCCGGCTTTTGAGCGGCCATCTGGGATGGATTCAAGCAATTGCCTGTCACCCTCGTCAGCGGGTGGTGGCGACGGTGGGAGAAGACGGGTTGCTCTGCTTGTGGGAGCCAGGGAAGGCGAAGCCCAGGGTGAGTCAGGAACTGCGTGTGTCGCGAGGATTGTCCTGTGTGGCCTGGAGTCCGACCGATGTCTGCCTGGCGGTGGGCGCCGATGACGGAACGGTGGCGCTCTTTGTCGTGGAAGGCGTGGGAGAGAAATGATGAATTTATTCGGAGGAGGGCGCCCCCGCATCAATCCGGATCAGGCGGATCGCATCAAATCCTGGGCTCGTTCGGCCTGGTCTTTGCCGGAAGAGACCACGGTCATGGTGACCGAATTGGAGTGCCGGGAGCCAGGTTGTCCGCCCATTGAAACGGTCATTGCGTTTTTGGAAGGGCCGGGAAAGACGACCCAGTTCAAGATTCATAAAACGGCGGAGGAGGTCACGCAACCGGATGTGCAAGCCCTGGCGCAGGATGGGGAACATCATCATGATGATGGAAGCCACGATGTATCGGAGAGGCGGGAAACGGCGTGACTGACGCAACAATGGCAACCGGCCTGAAGCTGACCGACGACCCCGAGGCGCGACGTCTGGTTCGGGAGGCCCATGCCCGGATGTACAAGTGGCCCAAAGAGTTTGGCGGGTATCGAGCCGACGTCACCCTCAACGACAACGGCACGATTATCCGGGGAACGGTTCAGTTGGTGCCTCGAAAAGAAACCACCGTGGACTTGCCGGGCACCGATCCGGCGTTACAGGAATGGGTGCGTGAACGGTTGTGGACGCAGGGCATGCATTTGGCCTATTCGCCGTTTGAGGATGGTGACGGCCGCTACATCTTATCCTTCGATTCCGAAGAGGATGCCGGTTGTGCTCATCCCCGGGGGCGCCGTGTGCTGTTGACCGGAGGACGACTCGAGTCCTGGTACCGCCTCAAGAACCGGCAATATACGCAAATCGGGCGCATCACCCCCATGACCGAACGCCGGGTGAATACCATAGAACGGTACGACACCGCCCCGGATGGCCGGCAAGCGTCCAGTCATTACGTGATGACCTACTTTTCGCTGGATGGTCAGGCGGTGATCGGGATGGAAAGTTATGTCAACGAATTTGTGGAGGTGGCCGGGATCTGGATTCCGGCCGTCCGGCGTGTGTCATTCGGGGAGAACGGCGGAGTCGGCACGCGGATGATTATCTTATCGAACCATGAGGTGATGGCATGAGTCAGGCAGACGGTGCAACCACGGCAACAGCAGACCTTAAGAGAGCCGGCCTCAGCGTGGCGGTGGCGGTCTTGACGGTCTCGGATTCCAGAACGATCGAAACGGATACGAGTGGATCCACCATTGTCGATCGATTGATGGGCGCGGGGCATCGCGTGGCCGACCGCAAACTATGTCCGGATGAATATGAGACCATTCGGGAAACGATCGCCGCCTGGGTGGCGGACCCGGCGATTGAATTCGTGATCGTGACGGGCGGGACCGGCGTGACCCAACGTGATGTGACGCCGGAGGCCGTCCGTTCGCTGTTTTCCAAGCCGATTCCGGGCTTCGGCGAATTATTTCGCTGGCTGAGCTACCGTGAAATCCGGACCTCTACCATTCAATCCCGGGCGGATGCCGGGGTGTGCGGCGACACCATTGTGTTTCTCCTGCCGGGGTCGACCGGAGCCTGCCGCTTGGGAATGGAACAGATCATCCTTCCCCAGCTCGACATAGATCATCGCCCTTGCAACCTCACCGAATTATTGCCACGTGTCAAAGAGGAACGGCCACCGGTCCATGGACATGGCTAACACCGAGGGGGTTTCGATGTATCATGGTCAGGTCTGTGGCCCTGACCGGATCGGACCAAACGCGTGAGCCTGCCCCAAGAATCCACATGGCTGTTTGTCATCTTGATGGGGTTACTGGGCAGCTTGGGCGCCTTATTGCCTGCCGGTCTGGTTCTGTTTATTCCGGATGGGTGGCGGCAATGGATGATGCCGAATCTGCTGGGGTTTGCGACCGGCACGATGCTGGCGACCGCGACCATCGGGCTGCTTCCCGAGGCACTCGAAGGCATTTCGATTAATGAGGCGGGCATCGCTTTGTTGGCGGGGCTGGTCCTGTTCTTTATTCTGGAATGGATGGTGATCTGGCGCCATGCGCACGGGGAGGCTGTTGAGCTCAAGCCTCACGGGCATGCGAAGGGCTCGATGGTTCGCCGGGAAGCCGGAACATTGATCCTGGTCGGCGATGCCGTTCATAACTTTGCCGACGGTATTGCCATCGGCGTGTCCTGTGTCGTCTCCCCTGCCCTGGGTCTGGTCACGACGTTGGCGGTTCTGGTTCATGAGATTCCGCAGGAGTTGAGTGACTTCACCATTCTGCTATCGAGCGGATTTTCCCAGTGGCAGGCGTTTTGGGCCAATACCCTGTCTGGTATGGCGACCCTCGCAGGGGTGGTGTTGGCGTTTGGAGGCTTGGCCTATGCGGAGCCGATCGTTCCCTATGCCCTGACGTTGGCCGCCGCCAGTTTTTTGTATATCGGTCTTGCCGATCTGGTTCCCGACTTACATGGCCGACACGGGGCGGCCAGTGGGGCTTGGCCGTTTGCCATGATGCTGACCGGCATGCTGACCATCGGCATGCTGACCATGCTCCCGCACTAGGGGGATCCCTGAACCATCCTGCCGACTTATTCATCATCTCAGGAGGGTGGGTCATCGACCCTGGACGGTGGAATGGTGTGGGGGATGTCTGGATCAGCCAAGGGCGTATCGCTGCGGTGACGCCTCCCCGGACGGCTCTTCCCTCGCATGCCGACCACTTCAAGGCCGACGGGTTGATTGTGACGCCAGGTTTGGTGGATCTGCACGTCCATTTACGGGAACCGGGTTATGAGTACAAAGAAACCATCGAGACCGGAACTGCTGCAGCCGCTGCCGGTGGGTTTACGACCGTCTGTTGCATGCCCAATACCAATCCCGTTAATGATTCCCCTGCTGTGACCCAGACCATCCACGACCGTGTGCAGGCTACCGGGCTGGTTCGCGTACATCCAATCGGGGCCATTACCAAGGGATTACAAGGGAAAGAGTCGGCAGACCTTCGGGGCTTACGTGGGGCCGGATGTATGGCTGTCTCGGATGATGGCCGTCCCGTGATGGAGCACGCCGTCATGCGAGAGGCGATGTTGGAGGCTCGGGTCTTGGATCTGCCGGTGATCGATCATTGCGAAGATCTGTCTTTGGCCGGGTGCGGATGTATGGCCGAGGGGCCCCTTTCCCGTCTCTTGGGAGTCCGAGGCATCCCTTCTGAAGCGGAATCCAAGATGGTGGAACGGGATATCGCGTTGTCCAAGGCAACGGAATGTCATCTGCATATCGCGCATATCAGTACGGCGAATGCCGTGGAGGCCGTCCGAACGGCCAAGGCCGCCGGAATTCGGGTGACTGCGGAAGCGTGCCCCCATCATTTCATGCTGACCGAAGAGGCGGTGCGGGAGCAGGGCGCATTGGCGAAAATGAATCCTCCCCTCCGGCGAAATGCGGATGTCCAGGCGGTCCGCGACGGGTTGCAGGATGGCACCATTGATGCCATAGCCACCGATCATGCTCCGCATGCCGTCTATGAGAAACAGTGGGGATTGTCCAAAGCTCCATTTGGAATAGTCGGGCTTGAAACGGCCTTAGGGCTTTCTCTTCGGCTGGTAGAAGAGGGCCTGTTGCCCCTGGAATCCATGATAGAAAAACTGACGTCAGCCCCGGCCCGTTTGCTTGGCCTATCGTGCGGGACGTTGGCCGCCGGTGCGCAGGCTGATGTGGTGTTGATCGATCCAAGGATGGAATGGACGGTTGATCCGGAACGGTTTCGGTCGAAGGGGCGAAACAGCCCGTTTGCCGGGTGGCGACTTCGCGGTGCGGTTGTCCGGACCTTGGTCGGCGGGGTGACGGTGTTTCAAAGAACGCAAGATGAATGAGGATGTATGCCCATCTATGAATATCAAGCCGAATATTGTTTGAAATCGCTGTTTTGTCCCAAGCGGTTTGCCTTTTGGCAGAACATGCAAGATGCCCCGGTGACGGCCTGTCGCGAATGCGGGGCACCGTTGGAGAAGATCCCGTCGGTGTTTTCGGCAGGGGCTGACGTGATGGCCCAAAGCCGGGCGTCATCGGATCCTCCACCGGGCTCGACCGCTCCTCCCCCCACGCTCAAGAACATTTACGGTGGCGGGTTGGGCATACAGGGCTGTGGACATGATTGCCGGTCGCATGGAGGGCATTCACATGGCAAGCCCTGACCCCATTTCCGATCCCTGCTTGACCCCGTCTCGCCCTCTTCCAGAACGCCTCACTAGCCTGGAAGCGAGCATTGCACCCATGGGGTTCTTAACAGACAAGATCAGTAGAATATCGGAGATAAGGGAACGGAACGATATCTGAGGTAAACGCGTGTGGGCAAGATGGAAATACAGTCATTGAAAACTATGGTGTGGGTTCTGTCCTTATTGGCTTTGGGATGGATGGGAGCGGTTTCTGTTCAGGCGGCAGGGGTAGGACAAGAGAGTCTTTCATTGGAGGGCCCGATGGTTCAGGGCGGTCTGGTTCAAGGCAAGACTGCTCCGGGGGCCAAAGTATGGGTAGATGGACGGAAAGTCCGCGTATCTCCCCAAGGAATGTTTTTGGTGGGGTTTGGGAGAGATGCATCCCCGACGGTGAAGCTCGCAATTACCTGGCCCAACGGGAAGAAAGAACATCGTGCTCTGTCTGTTAAGAAAAGGAAATATAAGATTCAGCGCATTAACGGGCTATCCCCTCGAAAGGTCAATCCTCATAAACGGGATCTTGCCAGAATTCAAGAAGACGCCCGGCTAGCTAAAGCTGCCAGGAAGCTGGATGCCCCTCGTACGGATTTTGAGGATGGTTTTATCTGGCCTGTCATCGGAAAAATAACCGGAGTCTATGGTAGTCAACGCATCCTGAACGGTGAGCCCCGGCGGCCACATTTTGGTGTAGACATTTCAGGGGCCATTGGAACACCAGTCAAAGCCCCGGCGGGTGGAGTGGTCACCCTAGCCCAGCCGAATATGTTTTTTTCGGGGGCAACCTTGATTCTTGACCATGGTCATGGTCTTTCCTCCACGTTTCTTCACCTGAACAAAATTTTGGTAATGAAAGGAGATCATATTACGCAAGGAGACGTCATCGCTGAATTGGGTGAATCGGGCCGTGCGACGGGTCCGCATTTGGATTGGCGGATGAACCTCTTTACCCAGCGAATAGATCCCCAGCTCTTAGTCGGTCCCATGCCCGCGAAGTAATGGCCTCCACGTCAGATTGAAACTCAGTTGCCGTTAAACACGGCTCGAGGACTTGCAGCACCCGCTACAGCAATCACCACATACGCATGACGCGTCACAGCGACAAACTTCAGTTCCACAACAGCAGCCACACGTCGTTGTCTTGCAGGCACACTTGCCATCTTTGCAGCATCCACAGGAGTCTTTCATTGCGTTTTCCTCCTCATTTTTCGCAGCACTCCCAATTGTTTTCAAAGCAATCCAGGAGCCTGCATTCAGAATCATTCGACGCTTCACTTCCACAGATCAGGGAAAACTCGTGAAGCATTCCCACCATCCTGGTCAAGTCGGCTATCTTCTTTTCAATTTGATCGATCTTCTCGTGACAAGTCTTTGCAATAAAAGGTCGTGTTTCCCGGGAACAAAGAGCAAGGTCCAGGAGATCTTGAGCGTCTTTGAGAGAGAATCCAAGCCCCTGAACTCTCTTGACAAACTTGATTGTCCGCACATCAGATTCCGAATACTTTCGAAAACCTGACGTTCGAAATGGCATTTCCAGAAGACCCTTCCTCTGATAAAAGCGGACCGTCTCTACCCCAACCCCGGCTGCCTTGGCTAAGGTTCCAATCGTCATCAGTTCTTTATCGGTCTTTTCCATATCCGAAGTATACACTCCGTACCTCAGTACAGAGTCAAGCTTTTTTTCACCCGCTCCCGCTGGCCGCGGGCACGGGGCGAAGGGAGTAGTCCTGTACGGGGAGCCACCACAGACGCAAGTCGCCGAGTGCTTCCAGCGGTTCGACTGATCTGAAAGGAGAATACTGCTGCCGGCTTCCTGACATGGTATGATAACGCTCTACTGTAAACCTGAGCGTGGAAACAGGAATTATGAAAGGCTCTTTTGAGTACGCGGCAACCTACCAAAGGCCCCGTGTTTGGTCAATTTGCCAACCGTGTGGCCTGATATGTGGAATTGCCTCCTGCGAAGATGGGCTGACCGGCCCATCTTTTGCTATAATCACACATGTATGGAGGTTCACACATGATTACATACGACTATCATTGCGACGCCAATGATACGACGCTGACCGTTCGGCACAGCATCAAAGAAACGCTGGCTACTTGGGGGGAACTGTGTGCTCGGGCAAACCAACATCCGGGTGACACACCACCAGGGACGCCCGTCCGCCGGCTTTTCGGAGGCGGCAATGTGATGCTCAAGGGCACGAAATGCGCCAAATCACAGGGCAGTAGCTGCTCGTGCTGCTGAGCATGCACTGCATCCGATCACGAGAGCCTTCCGCATCGCATAGACGACGTTATCGATTTGGTGGGCATTCTGCACGGGTTCGTGTGCACCCCAAGCCCCATCCTTTCGAACCGCGAATGTCACAGGTATCCACACGAGAGGCCAAGCCGCGCCCCAGGCGGTTTCTTCGCTTGGGGCGCGGCGCATTAGTGAAGGTCGATGCCAGCAGTAAGCTCGCCCAACTGCCTGGCAGGTCGTAACTTGTCACCTTAACCAATACTCAGCAAACACGAGTCAGTCGCAGCCAGTCCCACACGATCCGTCATCACCTGCTCCGTTGGTGACGTCCACATTCCGATATTCCTTCGTTCGGCCTTTCCTCTTTGTTATACACTCGTCTCCAGAAAACATACCTTTCATTTAGTAGTTTTGGATGTTCATTGAAAAGTTATTCATGAAAGCGAAGTGTCCGCGTATAAGCCGCGTATAAGTATACACGGCAGAAACTATCGCTGGTGAGCTAGCTTTCAGTTGGCGTTTCAAATCATTTTCACCCCATAAACTCGTTTCTCTCGCTGCCCAGTTGTATTTAATTTCCAACCAACTAGCGTATTCATTGAACGAATGGTTGGTCGAGATTGTGGTACGAATTACCCAAAACAACCGTTTATCCAAAAAGAGGATATGGAGAAAGCTTCACACCTTGATGAAAGGAAGGTCCTATGGCCAAAAAAAGTTGCATCATTAAAAATGAAAAACGAAAAGAGGTGGTGAAGCAGTACGCCCAACAACGAGCCATTTTAAAGGAAGTTATCCGAAATCCTGGGTCTTCGTTGGAAGAGCGGATGGAGGCGCAACGGGGGCTGCAGGCGCTGCCCCGCAATGCCAGCCCAAGCCGAGTGAGAAACCGATGTCTGATTTCAGGCCGGACCCGTGGATTCCTGAGACGATTCGGCATGTCCCGCATCGATTTTCGTTTGTTGGCATTACGAGGGGGTATTCCCGGAGTGAGAAAGTCGAGTTGGTAGGCGCAATTCATTGTATATGGAGAAACGAGCATGCTTGAAGGACGACGCCGTCGCGTGATCGACGATACGACACCGGTGGATTGGAAAAATGCGGAGTGGCTGCGGAGGTTCATAACGGAAAACGGGCGCATCCTGCCTCGACGAATGACGGGCAATAGTCTACATCGGCAGCGGGAGATCGCGCGAGCGATCAAGCGAGCGCGACACATGGCGCTGTTACCGTTCGGTCGGCAGTCCGAAAAGTGATGAAGTCAGGGCCTAGAGCCCCCAATCTCGAAGTAGGGAGGTAAGTGTACGCGGATCGATTTTCGTCTGCTCGTACTCCAGGGTCGGATCCCTGGTGTGCGGAAATCGAGCTGGTAGTGAGTGCTCGTGCTCAAGAACAAGGAGGTGCTATGAACCCCGGTATCCATCCCAAAGGCTATCGTCCAGCCGAGATCACGCGGCTTCCGGTCACCGCGGTCTGTGGTTTTGTCGGAGCCGGGAAGAGCACGCTGGTGCAGAAAGTTGTCGCCGGCTGGGCGTCCGGTCGGTTGGCCGTGCTGGTCCATGACCGTAGCGACGCAGGATTGGATGCGGACTTCTGTCGATCTCTGGGGATCGAGGTCTTCCGTCTCGGTGAAGTCTTGGCCGAGTTGATTCAACGGTGTGTCGGGTGTTCCTTGCGCGACAGTTTGGCGAGCGCCATCACGGCGATTGCCGACATGCAGCGGTTTGATCGGGTGCTGCTCGAGTGCTCGGGCCTGGTCGAGCCCGTCTTGGTCGCCGAAGTGTTCAACGACGCCTGGGAGAACCGCGAACCCTTGGCATCGAAGGCGTGGCTTGATCACTTGGTCACGGTCGTCGACGGCCGGACGTTATGGGACGATCTGCATTCTGAAGACGATTTACAGACCCGAGGCGTGAGTTGTGGGACGGACGATGGACGGATGGTGTCGGAATTGGTGGTAGAGCAGGTGGAGTATGCCACGGTACTGGTGATATCCAAAACCGAAGGGCTGTCATTGGGTAAGCAGGCTCGTCTCCGGTCCTTGCTCGAGACGTTGAACCCGGAAGCCACGATTCTATCGATAGCGGAGGGGTTGGATGTGGTGGGACAGATTGTCAACGAGCGTAGTCCTGCCTCGATGCCGATCAGTTTTCAACCAGGCTGGGCGAAGCTGATCCAGGGAGCGCCGATGCCGACGATTCGATCGTCCTATTGGGCGATGGGGGCCTTTCGAGCTACGCGTCCCTTCCACCCGCAGCGGCTATGGGAGCTGATCGAGTCCGATTGGCCGGGAATTCTGCGGTGCCAAGGTCATTTCTGGATTGCGTCACAACCGGAACGGTGCTTTTCCTTGGAACAGACGGCGGGAGTGCGGCATTTCGAGTGTGTGGGCGACTGGTGGGTGGCCACTCCCCGGGCTCAGTGGCCGGCTGATAATGAGTTCCAAACACAACTGAAAGAGCATTGGTCGGTCGAGTTCGGCGACCGACGGCAGGCGTTCGGCTGGATCGGCTATCGATTGGATGTGTCGTCCTGGCGTCGTCAACTTCACCGCTGTTTGTTGACGCCTTCTGAGATACTGGAGGGGGAGTCGGTCTGGCGGCGGTTCGACGATCCCTTCGCCCGCGCGATCTCCCATGCTAATGCACGAGAAAACGACGGAGGCTCAGACTAGGACAGGATAACGGATGATGACCAATCTAGCAGCCAAGCCCGCGCCTGAGTCCCTGTGTTCCGACAAGTGTTTGCCGGTGACGGTCCTCTCGGGATTTCTCGGCGCAGGGAAAACCACGGTACTCAACCACGTCTTGCACAACCGGGAAGGGTTACGCGTGGCGGTGATCGTCAACGACATGAGTGACGTCAATATTGACGCAAAACTGGTCGGGCAAGGTGGGGCCGAATTGAGCCGCACTGACGAGAAGTTGGTCGAGATGAGCAACGGCTGCATCTGCTGCACCCTGCGGGAAGACCTGTTGAAGGAAGTGGAGAGGTTGGCGCAGGAAGGCCGGTTCGACTATCTGTTGATTGAATCCACCGGGATTTCCGAGCCTTTGCCCGTGGCCGAAACGTTTTTCTTTCAGGATGAGATGGGACGGTCGCTCTCCTCGGTGGCCCGATTGGATACAATGGTCACCGTGGTGGATGCGGGAACATTTCTGTCGGACTATCAGGCGTCTGAGGACCTGAAGGAGCGGGGGCTCGAACTGGGTGAAGAGGATGAACGGACGGTGACGGATCTGCTGATTGACCAGGTGGAGTTTGCGGACGTGCTGGTGATCAACAAAATCGATACGGTGTCGGATGCGCAACTGGCCGAGTTGACCGCCATTCTGCGGGCACTGAATCCGGATGCGCAGGTCGTGCCGGCCCAACAGGGACAGGTGCCCTTGGTGGAGGTGCTGCGGACAAACCGGTTTGATTTGGAGCGGGCGAGCCGCGCAGCGGGATGGATGCAGATCTTGCGGGGGGCATGGCGGTCGGAAGCTGATGAATACGGCATTCAGAGTTTCGTCTATGTGGCCCGGCGGCCTTTTCATCCGGAGCGTTTGTGGGCTTTGGTTCAGAAAAATTGGAAGGGGGTTTTGCGATCAAAGGGATTTATCTGGCTGGCCTCTCGTACCGATTGGGTTGGGATCTGGTCCCAGGCCGGTGGGACAGGTGTCTTACAGGGTGGAGGACGCTGGTATGCGACGATTCCCCGTGATGAGTGGGAGGTGGATGACGAAGAGCGAAAGCGATTGGAGACGATTTGGGATCCGGTCTATGGTGACCGCCAGCAGGAACTCGTCGTGATCGGACAGAATGTCGATCAAGCGGCACTTAGTCGGAGATTGGATGCCTGTTTGCTGACGGATGCCGAGTTGAGCCTGGGGACCGAGGGGTGGAGGTCATTTCCCGATCCGTTTCCCGACTGGTTGTCACCGGAATCTCCCGATGCCTCGACGCAGCTAAATGGATATCGCCGGTCTGACCATGCTGCTGGATGAGGAGTTGTGGACTTCGTTTGTCGATCCGTTTAGAAGACCAGGCCGGGAAAACAGGCAGGCTACATGGCCACGGCAGGAGCCTCCCAGCAGGAGTCATGAGAAAAGGGAATGTTCACATTTAAATGGTTGACGCGATGCTAAGGAGGTGTGTTGATGGGACAACGTTGTCAGGTCACCGGAAAGCGGCCTATGTCCGGTCATCGTGTGAGTCATGCCAATAACAAAACCAAGCGGCGGTTTTTTCCGAATCTGCATCGGAAACGTTATTTTCTGCAGGAAGAGAATCGTTGGATTACCCTGTCGGTTTCAACCCACGGCATGAAAATTATCGATAAAAAGGGGCTGGCCCGCGTCGTTGCCGACATGCGGGCGGCCGGTGAACACATCTAACGGGCCTCAGGAGTTTAGCGTATGCGTGTCACGATTGCCATTGCCTGCACCGGATGTGAGACGCCGGGCAAATCGGTCTATTGGACCTCCAAAAACAAGAAAAACGATCCCGACCGGATCGAACTGAAAAAATATTGTTCGTACTGCCGGAAGCATGCCGTCCACAAAGAAAAGCGGTAAGGGCATGATGCGCGCGGGACAGCTTTGTGAAATGTTCGCCGAGTTTGCTTATCCGCAGGAAGGGCAGGCCGTGCTCACGCATGCCGGGCGGAATCGTGTCGGTTCACGCTCACCTGCTGAACCGCCGTTACGGGTGTCCGTGAGGTTGTTGTCGCAGTGAAGTTACCGAGGGGAGCGCTTGATGACGATTGCAAGTAACGTCGAGACTTACGATGTCGTAGTCGTCGGTGGCGGTGCCGCGGGTGTGGGGGTTGCGATAGCCCTCAGGCATGCGGGGATTGAGAACTTTATCGTGCTCGAGCGACGAACGGTCGGATCATCGTTTGCCTCATGGCCGTCCGAGACTCGATTCATCACCCCCTCGTTTCCGACCAATTCGATTGGCATGCTCGATTTGAACTCGATCGCGATTGGTGTTTCGCCCGCGTTCAGCTTGGAGGTTGAGCATCCGACGGGCGAGGAATACGCGTCGCATTTGCGAGGAGTCGCGAAGTTTTTCGAGTTGCCGATACGCGAGAAGACCAGCGTGACGCGGATAACAAAAGTTGGCGACGTTTTTCGCATCGATACAGCCGACGAGGCCTTGCGAGCCAGGCATGTCATTTGGGCGGCCGGTGAATTCCAATACCCACGTCTGAATGGGTTTGTCGGCAGCGAACTCTGTCGACACACGGCAACAATTGCCAGTTATGAAGAACTTGACGGAGACGACTTCATCATTGTCGGTGGCTACGAGAGTGGCGTCGACGCGGCCTACCACCTGGCGTATCGCGACAAACGGGTACAGTTGTTCGATAAAGGTTGTCCATGGAAAGACCAAAGTTCCGATCCCAGTGTCGCACTGTCCACGTATTCGCTCGAACGGATGCGAGAAGATTGGTTTGAGGAGTATGTGGAGTTGTTTCCGGAAACGCCAATCGCCTCTGTCACCCGCGTGGACGCCACGTATGAAGTCACGGCACAGGACGGACGCCGGTTTCAAACTCGCGTTCCGCCACTCTGGGCGGGTGGATTTGAAGGAAGTCACAAGCTGGTCGCAGATTTGTTCGAGCGACGCGACGACGGCTTTCCGCTCATGAGCGAGCACGATGAGTCGACAATTGTGCCCGGCCTGTTTCTGTGCGGGCCCGCCGTGCGTCACGCTAACCATTCCTTTTGCTTTATCTACAAGTATCGACAGCGATTCGCCGTGGTTGCCAAGGCGATTGCCGGGTCCCTGGGGCTGCCGGCTGAAGAGTTGGAGAATTACCGCAAGTGGGGCATGTACCTCGATGACCTCTCCTGCTGTGGGGAGGAGTGCGTATGTTGACGGGGAACGACGAAGGGGTCGCCCGGTGGGCGCTCGCCGCGCCTTCGAGCGGACCGAACGCGACGAGCGAGGCCGCGAGGAGGGGGATCGCGTCTGGCGCGGGGCGAAGCCGACTAGCACGGGCGCTGCGCGTCGAATGGCTTGGACAAACGGCTGCCAGCGTTTGCTGGATTGCCAGCATGCTGACTTCCGGGATCAGCTCCAGTGGGGATTGGTTGCAGTTGTTTGCTGCCTCCGCATGGCTGTTGGCAAACATCGCATCGATTGCGACTCCCGAGGCTGACTGAGATGTTGGTAGCACTTCAAGTGAATGATCACGAACATGCTGAAGGTGAACTCCTTGAACAAGCGGTGAGTTTGCTCAGCCAACAGGTGTGGTGCTGGGGTCGCGACATTGTGCGACCGGAAGGCAACTGGCTGCTCGAGATCGGCTTTGACCGCATTGAGCCGCCCACCGATCGCAAAGAATGTGCGAGCGTGTATGCCTTGGCGATGCCGCGGAGACGATGTGTTGTGCTGCGTGGGTTTGGTGTGTTCTACGGAGATGGTCAGTGGGGTGGCGTCTTCCTGCCTCGCTCCGAGTTTCGACCTCGCTATACAACACATGCGACGCTGGATTGTCCACCCTGGTCCGATACCGATCTCCCGAAGTTGAACGCGCCGACTGAATCCCAGCGAAATGCGTGCGCAACGTTGACCTTGGATTTGATCGATTGGATGTGGCGTTACGAGGTAAACATCGTCGAGCAATTGGGGATCGAGTACCGACGATCAACCCTGCTTGAGTGGGACAACGGCACGCGACCAGTCGTGCCAGCCGAGAATTTTGCCTCGGCCTGGCGCGAGTTGTCGTTTCGAGTGGCATCCAATTTCAATGCGTTCCTAGGAGCGAGTCAACCATGAGCGATGACGTCATTCCTAGTTCGTACAAGCAATGGCGAAACTGCATCGAGGTCCGTTGCAAAATCCGGTTGACGCCGGCGTTTATCCGAGAACGCTTGGCTGAATTGCAAGATGACAAGCAGGCAAAGACCAGAGAATTTGCGAGGCTCTATGGAGTCGATCATCTTGAGCGAACGATCGCTTGGTTCCGTCGTGCGGCCGACGAAATGACTGAAGGTCGAAAATGATACGGAGGCTCCCCGTCACCGTCCTGTCCGGGTTCCTGTGGGCGGGCAAGACGACCCTGCTGAATCACGTGCTTTTCAACCAAACCGGTTCGTCATACACTCGTCTCCAGAAAACACACATTTCATTTAGTAGTTTTGGATGTTCATTGCCGGTGCGGCTGACTGTTTGATGCTGCTCGTGAAGGAGCTTTGGGAATGAGCCTCCGTTCGATTCCGACTTCGCTCGACGAATCGCCTCCGCTCCATCGCGCACGAGCGGCATTTCGAGCGAGACGATCGATCGGCGGGCTCGCGCCGCAGCATCTGATATGGCCCCTGTTTGTGCAGGAGGGGGTCGATCTGGTGACCCCGATTGCCTCCATGCCGGGCTGCGCGCGGGTCTCGATCGACCGGGCCGTCGAGCAGGCTGCGGAAGCCGCTTGCGCGGGACTGGCCGGGATTGCGCTATTTCCGGTTGTGCCGGATCGTCTCAAGGATCCCCGAGGCCGGGAGAGTCGCAACCGGGAGGGACTGATGGCCAGGGCGATTCGCGCAGTGAAAGCCGCTGCGCCGGACCTTCTGGTCCTCAGCGACGTGGCACTCGATCCCTATTCGTCGGATGGACATGACGGCGTGGTGATCAATGGAAAGATCGACAACGATGCGACACTGCCATTGTTGGCAGAGATGGCCCTCGTGCAGGCACAGGCTGGAGCGGACCTTGTAGCTCCGTCGGACATGATGGATGGACGGATCGGTGTGATCCGTCGGGCCTTGGATGAGGCCGGCTATCCACACGTCGGCATCTGCAGCTATGCCGTGAAGTATGCTTCGGCATTTTATGGACCGTTTCGTGACGCCTTGGAGAGTGCGCCGCGTGTCGGCGATAAGCGGACCTATCAGATGGATCCGGGGAATCACAGGGAAGCGTTGCGGGAAATCCGGCTGGATGAAGAAGAAGGCGCTGATTGGCTGATGGTGAAACCTGGCTTGCCGTACCTGGACATCCTGCATCTGGTGCGAGCCCATACGGCGCTTCCGGTCGCGGCGTACCAAGTAAGCGGCGAATACGCCATGCTCAAGGCGGCATCGACCGCCGGCGCATTCGGATACGAAGAGGTCTTGCTGGAATCGCTCGGCTCTCTGCGCCGAGCCGGCGCCGATCTGATCGTGACCTACGGTGCGCTCGATGCTACGAGGCTGCTGGCTTCTGTTCCACCTGTCAACCGGCAACAATGATCTTGCCCCAACTCGAAGGCGGCTATCACGGCGCCGAGGTCGTCGGGATGTTTTTCTTCGATGACAACACCTTCGTGCTGCGTGCGGGTGAGTTCCAAGATACATCAAAACATCGCTGTCGAGACGCGAGGTTCGCGAACTGACACAACCAGGAGAACAAGCAAATGAGTGTTTCACCCTGTCCGAAAAGACAGAGCATCGAGCAGGTCGAGGAAGGCGTCGATCTGGCTCCCAAGTTCAATGAGCACGGGCTTATCCCCGTCATCACCACGGACTTCTCGTCCGGTGAAGTGCTCATGCATGCTTACATGAACGCCGAGGCGCTCACGCAAACGATCACCTTGGGCGAAGCCGTGTACTGGAGCCGGAGTCGACGGTGTCTCTGGCACAAGGGCGCAACGAGTGGCCTGGTGCAGCGCGTCCGCGAGATACGAATCGATGACGACCAGGATTGCATCTGGCTGCGCGTGGACGTCCAGGGCGGGGCCAGTTGTCATGTAGGGTATCGCTCCTGTTTCTACCGAGCCGTGCCCTTTGGCGACCAGGCCGGCCAGCCGCTGGAATTCACGGAGATGGAGAAGGCTTTCGACCCCCAGGAGGTCTATGGTGACGCGCCCAATCCCACCCAACTCTAACCAACCTTAAGCGGATTGAAGCAGACTTGGACGTGGCACTGGCCACGGAAGACGAGTTGGGTACGGGGAAAGACGAATAAGGTGGGCAATGCGGACCATCGGATTCATCCATCAAAAAGGCGGAACCGGGAAAACCACATTGGCCATCGGGACAGCCATGGCCCTGGCAGAAACCGGTGCGCGGGTGCTCCTGATGGATGCCGACCTGCAAGGGACGGCGAGCGAATGGGGCACACGATGGGGTGAGCGATGGCGTGTGGTGGTTCGGTCCCAGATTCTGCCGGTCATTCATGACCAGGCTGGCAGATTCGGACGAACATTCGATTGGATGATTGTAGACGGCCCGCCGACCGTGTCCGAGATGACAGCCAGCATCATCCGGGCGGCCGGGGAAATCGTCGTGCCGGTGCGTCCTTCATGGCCGGATATCTGGGCTCTTGAACATCTGTTTGCCTTGCATGCCCGTCTGCAAACGGAAGAGCGGGCCGGTGGGGCCTGTGTCGTGTGGAATCAAGTTGTGCAGCCGCCGACTGAGGCCATGGTGGATCAGGTGAAGGATTGGCCGTGTTTTGTCTGGCCCCGTCAAATTCTCTGGGATGCCGTTTGGGGAACGCTCATGGCCGGCGGCCAGCTTCCGAGAGATGCGGGTGATGAACTTCGAGCCTTGGCGGGCAGGAATGGAGCATGAGGAAATCTTTCGAATAAGGGGAGCAAGGGCGATGCGATTGGTGTGATTTGATCGGATACGTCATGCATAGAGGATGACTGTGCATTGTAAAATCTGACTATTCAAATGGAGGAATCGACATTTGATTGAAGAAGTCTTGCGACCTGCGGGGCTGGAAAGAATAATCCGCCGTCAACTGGAGTATCATATTGAAGTTGTCGTGTCGGAGCGTTGTGGTGTGGCCCAGGTGAGAGACGTGATTGATGGCATCACCGAGCCATGTCAATCGTATGGATGACCAGGAGCGGAGTGGATTAATGAAAGCATCCTATGAAGTGCGTCCAGGCCCCGAGCATTTCCTTCCTCCGGCTGCCGCGAATATGGGAGTACGGCTTCCGGACCCCGGGCAGGCCGTTCTTTATGGGCATCTGATATCCCAGGAGACGGCCTTTGAAGAGGCGGCGCGACAGTTCCTGCTGGCCAAGGTGCCGACGATCTTTCCTGGCCCCTTGGTGCTCTGGGCATGGAATGAGGCTGCCGCTCAAAAAGCCAGGGCGGTACGCCATCTCTATGAGACGATTAAGTCCTGCGTGATGCCCCACCAACGGGCGATGTTGATCCCTATGCCTGATTACCGGCCCAAATACCCCAAGATTAATCCGGAGGTGGAGATTAACCCCAATCATCCCAACTTAACCATCTGGCATAATCGGATCGATGTCGGGTTATTTGTCGGAGTTCATTGTCACCAAGCCAATCTCACACTGAAAATCGTCCGAGGGGGGACCTCTTGCTATACGATGGCCCTCTGTGCTCAGGCCGGCCATGAAGATGCCATGTTGTCGTTCCGGGATATTACGGCGCACACCATTTACCGGCTGGCCGAGACGGTGCGGGGCCTGCATCGAGCGGGGGGCGCAGAAACGGGAGGTGGGGTCGGATGACCGAACAACTCCCGGAAGGCAAACCCCCGGCACGCCAAGCGGGAGTGGTTTCATCCTTTGCCGCCTTTTTGCCTCAGGAATATCAATCCGGATTTTCCTCTGATTGGTTGATGGGGCTCTCTCCCTTTGAGGATCGAACCTGCTCGTTCTGTTATTCGGTCAAAGAGGGGAGATGGGTGGCTTTTGGGCCGAAGAAAGCCGATGAACGGTTGCTGATTTGTGAAAGGATGGGCTAAGCCGTGAGTGGTTTGGCGAGAGTCGGGGGGGCGGGAAGGAATACGGGTAGTTCAGAATCATCCGTGCAACGGGATCACCTCGGCACTTGGGGCACCTGTGACGTAGTCGGACCACTGTTGCATCACCGATCTCGCCGGAACGGGTCGCGGTGAGGATCTGAAATTCAAAGCAGAGGATCGTCGAGACTATGAAAATGGCGGAGAGGGTGTTCTTTCAATGATGCGCGAAACCCCTATAAACAGGAGCGTTTCGCCGATCATGTCATGGGCGTTCCCAAGTTTGTTCCCACATCCGTCGGCGCGGCCCCCGCAGAATGAGACTCCGTGCGACGGGGCTCATGTCATGCTATTTCTGCCAGACCTGGATTTCTCTTCGGAGGAGAAACATTATGTCCTGAGCAGACTTGTGAAATCAACAGAACGGCATCCCCCGGAAACTCTGGCACCTTCCTGGAACAACAGGGATTTGTCCTGATTAAAACGGCGAAATAAAAAGGACGACACACCCCGCATATTTTGGCATCCTCCGCGCACCACAAAGGAGGTGACGCCCATGTCGACCGATCAAGACGTGCTTTTGACCCGCCGTGAGGTTGAGCGCCGCACGGGGCTCAGCCGTAGCACCCTGTACCGAAAAATGTGCGACGGCACCTTTCCGGTGCCGTTGAAAGTTTCTGAGCGGGCCGTGCGCTGGCGCGACAGTGACATTCGCGCCTACGTCGAGTCGCGCCCCCGCGCGTCCGGCGCGACGACAGCATGGCCAGACGAAGAGGCCGGATGAGGTACCCGTTTCATGGCGGCCTGTACGCAGGCCGCCGGCCTCGTCGCCACCGGGAAAGGAGGTTGGCCCATGCGCATTGAACGCCGTGATCCCACGCTCAAATACCCCCGCGCCATCCGAGAAGAAAAGCTCCGCCTGGTCCTCGACTGGCTCCTGGAATTTCAATGCTCCTCGGTCGAATTGCTCGCCCGACGCCTCGGCCTGACCCACCAAAGTTCCTACAAATTCTTTCGCGCACTCCTCGATGACCAGATCATCCAACAATTCAAGAGCGTCTACACCAACCGGGCCCGGTATCTCATGCTGACCAAGGCCGGGGTCGGCCTGTTGCAGGTCGCGGGCCGCGACGTGGCCCACGCCCACACCCAATCCTCCCGCTTGAACCGCTACGCGCACCTTCTGCACGACCTGGCCGTGCAGGCGGCCGTGCTCAAGCGGCTGGGGCACTACGACGAAGTGATCTGGGACAAACACATTCAGATCCCCGACCAGTTTGAAAAGCCGGACGCCCTCCTGCACTCCCCGAAGCACTATTGGGTGGCCGTGGAATATGAACGCTGGCGGAAGGAACAGAAGCGCATCTATCTGTCCTTCATGAACCACGCGCGGGCGCTCATCAAGCGACACTACAGCGGCGTGTACTATCTGTTCGACCGCGAACCCGACCTCGTGCACTACCAGACGCTCTTCGAGGCCCGGGAATGGCCCGAGTATCACTACCATCGCAAGACCGGCAAAATCACGCCGGCCGGCACTCACTTCCAGCCAGATGCCATCGAGCGCTTACGCGATTGTTTTCTCTTTCTTCACGAGCCTCACACCCACACAAGAGATTCCCTCTAAAAAAGGGGAATTATAGACTTGCTGGCGTCCTGGATCCCGTCCTCTCCTTCGACGACGCGACCGATTTTTCCTTGTTAGCAGTTGCTTTCTCTCCATTGAAAAGGTTGTGGTCAGAATTGATACTTCATGTTCAGGCTGACGCCCCAGAATTGAATGTCATCCGTCCTGATGTAGTAGGTGGCGGGCTTTAGTGAATTTCCGGCTACGGACGCATGTGATCGGAGCCGCGTATAGGCCGAGTCGTCCTCGAATTCCCCGAACATCGCGTACCGGAACTTGAGCCCGATCGTAAGGGGCTCGCTGACCTGATAGTCCACGCCGGCCAACGCCTGATACCCGAACAGGGTATCCGACATGGTAGCCTCGCCATTCGTCAACAAACCCGCTAATCGTTGATTCAACGCCGGATCGCCGTGTGGTAGCTGGATGGTGTTGATCTCATCGCCGTTTGGGTTGCGATGCCACCGCGTTCGATATTGGACTGACACCTGGGCGAATCCGATGCCAAAGCCCGCATACGGAGTAAACTTCGAGTCCGTGTGATAATCGTAGTACAAGTTGGCAAAGACGTTGTGCGACATCAGGTTCTCGACGGCATCCTCAGCACCGTCGTTGTATTCCGGCGAATCACTGGGACGCCAGTCGTCGGCGGGAAAGTAGGGTTCGTCCGTGCTGCCATACCGGGTGCCGCGATAGAAATATTCACCCTCGACCCTGAAGCTGCCCAAACGATACCCCACGGCCAATCCCGCCAGAATCCCCGAGCCCCCATCAAACGACTCCTTCGCAGGCCCCCATGCAGCCGGATCCTCTCCACAGGCGCCCTGAGGAGTCTGAACGTCACCGAAGATGGTCTGGTCGCATAGGACGCCTGGGAAACCTTCCGGTGCCGCGTTCGTGGTCCAATCATCGAATCCCCCTGTCTGCACGTCCATGTCCGGAGCGACAGCCACGCCCAAATCCATCCCCATGTACAACCCATCCTTGGCCAACACCGGGTTTGTGGAGAACATCAAGGCCATTACCGTCAGCATCAGTAAGATGTTTTTCATGGTGACAATCCTCCTTTTTGATAAGGATCACTGCATGGTGTGTCTGATAGGGCAAGCGACATTCATTCCTCGTCCTTCCTTAAACTGCTGGTTGGTGATGGGACGGTGCTGAAGAGCGCTCCGAAACCGAGCACGGCCGCCGCCAGCCTTGCCACGAGGGCACGCCGGATGCACTCATGGCCTCGTCGCTTGCTGCTGACCGCCGAGGTTATCACACTGCATGGTAGACGCGGCTGTCAAGGGCCGGGCGTTCGCCGGGGTTCACGGATCGGAGACGGTCATGGTCATCCCTTCTCCATACGAAGTTCCGTCGGGATGCGGAACACCAGAGAATACACGGGCGAAAGAATTTGACAAAAATGATACGTAAACGAATAGAGGAATGGTGCTAAGAGACTAGCCGATTTGATAAATATTGCGTAAAGGAATGGCCGGGCGAGATAGGTCGCCGCGGGCTGGTCGGGGTGTGGGCCGGCGGCGTGCAGAGGCGTGGGCTGGGTCGGGCGACACGCGCCGAGTTGTCCTGGTGGGCCAACGTCGCAGGAGTGTGCGCCTGACGGGGCCGCATCACTCGCCATGTTCGCTGACCCCTCCTGGTTCGAGCCCCGTGGCCGGGACCGGGTCTCGCTCATTCTACCGCCTACTTTACCCCTGACACGACCCCTGTCGCGTGTCAGGGGTGCATTCACCGGTGAATGCGGCGGTACATCGACCGGCTCCCGCTCGTCGCCGGTCGCGGGACCGGCCCGTGTCCGGTTATGGCCGGGGGCCGGGGGCGCCGGCGCCCGGCGGAGGCTGCGCCTCTGGGCCAACTGCGCGTTTGGACAACGCTTTTTGGCCCATTCACCGTCGGGGCCTGGGAGCGCCAGGCCCCGCCCCCGGGGTGCCCCAGGGGGGCCCCCCCCCCCCCGGGATGCGGGGGACGGGGGCCCGTAACCCCCCAGCGCCCTACC
>VXOF01000041.1 GCA_009840285.1 Nitrospira sp. SB0662_bin_26 | reverse complement strand
TGGTCGAGAACCTGACCGGCATGGAAAACCTGGAATACTCCCTGAACGCCGGGCGGGAAGGCGGCATCACCGATCCCGGCTATCTGCGCAAGGTCGACGCGTTCGTCGAATGGTACCGCGCCCAGCCGGAAGTGGCGCACGTCCAGGCGTTTTCAGACATCATGAAACGCCTCAACAAGAACATGCACGGCGACGATCCGGCCTTTTACCGGCTGCCCGAAAACTCCGAGCTTGCCGCGCAGTATCTGCTGCTCTATGAGCTTTCGGTTCCCTTCGGCAGCGACCTCAACAACCGCATCAACATAGACAAGTCCGGCACGCGCATGACCGTCACGATGCTCAGGCTGCGCTCCGAGGAGCAGCGCGCGCTCGACGTGCGCGGCCAGGAGTGGCTCCGCGCCAACGCGCCCGGCTTGGCAACCGGGGCCACGGGGATCAGCCTCGTCTCCGCCAATATGCAAATACAGAACGCCAAGAGCATGTTGTGGGGTACGGTCACTGCCATGGCCCTCATTTCGCTGCTTCTGATCGGGATTTTCAGAAGCGTGCGCCTCGGCCTCGTCAGCCTCGTACCCAACTTCATCCCCGCGACCATGGCCTTCGGCGTCTGGGGCTATCTGTACGGCGAGGTGGGGAATGCCGGATCTCTCGTGACCGCGATCGCCTTCGGCACCGTCGTCGACGACACCATTCACTTCATGAGCAAGTATCTGAAGGCGCGTCGCGAGGGCCGTTCCGCATCCGAGGCGGTGCCGTACGCCTTTCGTTCGGTCGGTCGTGCGCTGTTCACCACGACCATGATCCTGGTGCTGGGCTTCCTGGTGTTCGCTTCGTCAGCATTCGTGATCAGTTGGATGCTCGGCCTTTTGGTTGCGCTTACGATCGGCTTCGCGTTGATCTGCGATTTTCTGCTCCTCCCGCCCTTGCTGATAGCCATCGACCGTAAGACATGACCCGGTGTTTTCCAGTGTGAAAATGGGACTGAGAAGAGGGAGAGAGTGGAGGCGGTCCGTGACTTCAGGCCGATCTCTCGTTGCACGACTCTGCTCTTTGACCAGCCGGTGAGACAGCCACCATGCCCCGACGAATTGCCATTGTAGGTGGAGGTGTTTCAGGGCTGGGCGCCGCGTGGGCGCTCCATCATCACCCGGACCGATTCGACTTCCGGCTTTTCGAGGCGCAGAAGCAGATCGGCGGCAATGCCGTGACAGCCGATATGCCGCAGGATGACGGCAGTGCCATCCCCTTCGACATCTCCGTCACCGCGTGTATTCCGTCGGTCTATCATCACATCCTGTTGCTGTTGAAACGATTCGGCATCGAACTGCTCGATACGCGGTTCAGTTACAGCGTCAAGTACGGCGGCCAGATCTATGCCCACGATTTCGATTCCGATATCAGGGAGCAACTGCAACACGAGATTGCGAAGTTCCAACGGCTCTTGAGACGTCTGCGTTGTGTTGGCTGGCTCACGCGTGCCCAGTCGAAGTTTCTGAACGCCCTCAACCCGTTCAACTACGTCAGCATGGGGACGGTCCTGAATCTGGGAGGATTCTCAGGGGACTTCAGGTACAAAATCCTGAAGCCCATGTTCGTCAATTTCCTGATGGCGACGAACGTGTTCGACATGCCTGCGGCCCTCTTCGCGAGGTATCTCGAATTCTTCGACATCGAGACCGCTACGCCCATGCAGACATGGGACCAGGGGACACGGCGCATCTACGAGAACCTGTCAGCCGGTTTCCGGGACAGGATCTACCTCGACCGGCCTGTCCGAAAGGTGTACCGGCAGGTGTCCGGCGTCGTGGTTGAGGACCGGGATGGTATACAAGAGGCGTTCGACGAGGTGATCTTCGCCTGCAATGCCAACCAGACGTTGATGATGCTCGATAAGCCTACGATGCTGGAACGCTCTATCCTCTCGTCGGTCCGTTACGAGAGCGAACTCCACAACCATACGGTTGTCCACTCCGATTCCTCAGTCCTTCCGGATAACGACGTGAAGCCTCTGACAACGCGGAGCAATCATATCGAACAGTATGGTGCGAGACCGGACAATTACGAGATCACGTACATCATGCACAACCAGCAACCATGGGCTCATCGCTCCGACAAGCCCTGTCTGGTAACCTACAACCCGATCAGTCCTATCGATGAACGAAAGATCGTCAAGAAGTGGTGGTTTCAGCACATCGTCCATGACGTGCGCCATGTGGCATTGCTCGTCCCCCTGTTCCGCTTCATTCAGGGCAGGAAACGGACCTGGCACTGTGGCGCCCATACGCTGGTCAACAGCCAGGAGACCTGTCTCGTGACCGGGCTCGCCGCCGCCAGGCAGCTCGGCGCGGATTACCCTTTCGACGATCCCGCGGCAAAGCGGTCGTTCAACTATTACGGGAGCATCATGTATGGATGGCGATTCAGGAAAGCGTAGCGCTGAATGCTACGGACATCCCTCCTGCATCGAAATGGCGATGGCAGTCCTTAGAAAGCATGTCATGCACAAATCCCTCTTCCACGCTTTCCTGACAGTTGTGTGTCTGTGCGTGCCGGTGGGGACCACCGGCGCACAGTCGATCGAAGAGGCGCGCACCGCCTTTGCCGAGGGCCGCTTCACGGAGGCCGCCGACCTTGCCCGGGTGCTGGATACCTCCGAGGGCTATGCATTGACGGCCGATTCACTGGCGATCTACGGCTACTACCTGGCGCCGGACAGCGAAAAGGCAGGCTTGTTCGAGCGGGCCGTGGCGTTCGCGTGGAAGGCGGTCCGGCTCGACCCGGCCAACCCACAGGCCCATCTCCAATTGGCCCATGCCTTGGGCCGCTACGCGCAAGTGATCGGCCTATTGACGGCGTTGAAGGAGGGCTACGCCGGTCAAATACGCGATGCCGCTCAAGAGGCGCTACGGCTGGCCCCGGACATGGCCGCCGCCCATTTGAGCTGCGCCGCCTGGCATGCGGGAGCGGTCAGCGGCGGCGGATTCATTGCCGGTCTGCTCTATGGGGCGAACGAAGAGGACGCGCTCGCGCATTTCGAGCGGGCGCTCGAATTGGCGCCTAAAGAGAAGATCGTGCTGCTCGAGTACGCGCTCGGCCTTCTGAGCCTGGACGCTATCGGTAACCGCGAGCAGGCGCGCGACCTGCTCGACCGCGCAATACGATTACCCCAGAAAGACGCTCACGACCGGATCGTTCACCAAAAGGCGGTCGAGCGACTGGCGGCGCTCGGCGGCGGATAACCCGGCTGAAGGCGCCGGCCCCGAAGTTGCAGGCCGGACCGGCGGAGTCATCCGGGGGTTCGGCAGGACGGGGATATATGTAATTTCACGCATTTCTCGTTCCTTCCCTGCCTACCCGACCCATGCCGTTCTGGTCCTGGAGCCTGCCCCCGCAGTCTTTAGCGGGGGTCCAATGGGCACGAGCACTGGGGCTTTCGATTGATTGCGTCGGATATCGGTTCTCTCTACAATCTGCGATTTGGTATCTGGAACCAGGCGTTATTGTCTGTTCTAACACAATATTGAAAATAGAGGAGGAACCCATGTCAGCAGAACCGGATATTATTTACACGAAAGTCGACGAAGCGCCCGAACTGGCAAGCGGATCCTTTCTGCCGATTATCCAGGCCTTTGCCAAAACCGCGGGGGTCAACGTCGGCAGGAAAGATATTTCGCTGGCCGGCCGAATCATTTCGCAATTTCCCGATCGCTTGAAGCCGGAACAACGGCAGCCCGACGATCTGGCCCTCCTGGGCGAAATGGTGGAAACGCCGGACGCCAACGTGATCAAACTCCCGAACATCAGCGCATCGATTCCCCAAATCAAAGGCGCCGTCGCCGAATTGCAATCCCAAGGGTACGCCGTTCCCGACTACCCGGAAGATCCCAAGACCGATGAAGAAAAGACCATCAAGGCGAAATTCGACAAGGTGAAGGGCAGCGCGGTCAACCCGGTGTTGCGTCAGGGCAATTCCGACCGTCGCGCGTCGACCTCCGTGAAACAATACGCCCAAAAGAATCCTCACAAGATGGGGGCATGGGCCAAAGATTCGAGAACGCACGTCGCCTCCATGTCGGGCGGGGACTTCTTTTCCAATGAAAAATCCACGACGATTACCGAGCAAACGGCGGGGAAGGGCCGCATCGAATTCGCCGGCAAGGACGGCGGCACGACCGTGTTGAAAGACAGCGTGCCTCTCGACAAGGGCGACGTGGTCGACGCCACGAAGATGCGCGCCAAGGCGTTGCGTCAATTCTTCAAGGAACAGATCGACGACGCCCAGAACAGCGGCATCCTGTTGTCGCTGCACATGAAAGCCACCATGATGAAGGTTTCGGACCCCATCATTTTCGGTCATTGCGTGTCCGTCTATTTCGATGACGTCTTCAAAAAACATGAAAAGGTCTTTGCCGAACTGGGCGTCAACGCCAATAACGGGTTGGGCGACGTCTATGCGAAAATCGGCGCCTTGCCGGCCGCGCAGCAGGAGGAAATCAAGGCCGACCTGCAAGCGGCCATGCAAAACGGCCCGGACCTCGCCATGGTGGACTCCGACCGGGGCATCACCAACCTGCACGTGCCGAGCGACATCATCATCGACGCGTCGATGGCCGCGGCCCTGCGCGTCGGCGGGAAAATGTGGGGGCCAGACGGCAAGGAATACGACACGAAGGCCATGATCCCGGATCGCAGTTACGCGGGCATTTATCAGGCCGTCGTGGAGTTCTGCCGGGACAACGGAGCCTTCAATCCGGCCACCATGGGCAGCGTGCCGAACGTCGGCCTCATGGCCCAGAAAGCCCAGGAATACGGCTCGCATGACAAGACCTTCGAAGCGCCCGGAGACGGCACCATCCGCCTGATCGACGGAGCGGGGAACGTCCTGCACGAACAGGACGTGGAAAAAGGCGATATCTTCCGCGCGTGCACGGTCAAGGATATTCCGATTCAGGACTGGGTGAAGCTGGCCGTGAACCGGTCCAAGGCGTCCGGAATGCCCGTGGTGTTCTGGTTGAACAAGAACCGGCCCCACGACGCGCAACTCATCGAAAAGTTGAACCGCTACCTGAAGGACCATGATACAACCGGCTTGGATCTTCAGGTCATGGCGCCGGTGGACGCCATGAAGCATTCGCTCAAACGGGCCAAGGACGGGCAAAGCACCATTGCCGCCACCGGCAACGTTCTGCGGGACTATCTCACGGACCTGTTCCCGATCCTGGAACTGGGCACCAGCGCCAAGATGCTCTCCATCGTTCCACTCATCAAGGGCGGCGGGTTGTTCGAAACCGGAGCCGGGGGATCGGCCCCGAAACATGTACAGCAGTTTGTGAAAGAAGGGCACTTGCGATGGGATTCTCTCGGCGAATTCCTGGCCCTGGCGGAATCCTTCGCTCATTTAGCCCGAACCCGCGACAATAAGAGGGCTCAAGTCCTTGCTGATACCCTGGACCGGGCCACGGGCAAACTCATGGAGAACCGCAAGTCGCCCGGCCGGGTGCTGGGAGAGTTGGACAACATCGGCAGCCACCTGTACGAAGCCCTGTACTGGGCGCAGGAACTCGCCGCACAAAACGACGATGCGGAATTGAAGGAAAAATTTGCTCCGGTGGCGAAAGAACTCGAAGCCAGTATGGAGAAAATCCTCGAAGAAGTGAAGGCCGCCAAGGGCAAGTCCATGGACGTCGGCGGGTACTATCACCCCGATCCGGCCATGGTCGCAGTAGCCATGCGCCCGAGCGCCACATTCAACAACATCCTGGCTACCCTGGGATAACCCTCATCATGCAGTTCCCTTCCCCTTTACGGGAGAGGGAACTGCATGCACATTCGATCAAGGCCCGCCGTCAATCAATTCTCCGGCGACTCCTCGCTCACCTCCAGCTTCTCCACATAAAAACTCAGGCAATCCTTGATTTCCGCCACGGAGTCGATGGGAGTCTCATAGGTCCAGACGGCGTTGTCGGCTGTTTGGTCGCCGACGCGAACGGAAAAATATGCCGCATTGCCTTTGAACGGGCAGTGTGTGGAGTGGTCCGTTCTTCGCAGGTAGGTCATCTGCACGTCTCGTCGCGGGATGTAATTCGCCGGCGGCAGCGGGCCTTCCTTCAAAACTAAGGCTTCGGTGGTATCGGCAATGACGGTTCCGTTAAACGAGACTCTGACGCGATTGGGATTTTGCTTAATGGTAATCGCATGGGGGTGGCCTTGGCTGCTCATACGGGTTCTCCTTTCTTTATCGCACGAACGGGCGCATAATCCACGCACTCCTGACGTCGGTTCTCACTGCTTCATCCATATTATGTGACGAGATCGTCCATCGGCAATTCCAGACGTGCACGGAAAAAGGAGCCGCCGGCAGTACGAACGCTGAGGGAGTAGACGCACATGACCTTCGACCCCAAGTCTGAAACTGCTGCCGATCAAGCGGACGCAAGCGATTTCGTCTCCCTTCCGCGAAGACAGCTTCTTGTAGCGCTGTCCGGAGTCTTGCTGGCGCTGCTCCTGGCCGCGCTGAGCCAGACCATCGTTGCCACGGCGATGCCCCGCATCATCATCGACCTGGGAGGATTCGATCGTTACACCTGGGCTACGACCTCCTACATCGTCGCGTCCGCGGTTGCCATCCCGATCGTGGGCAGGCTCTCCGATCTCTACGGGCGCAGGATCTTCTTTCTCCTGGGCATCACCATCTTCATGATCGGCTCGATTCCGGCAGGCTTGAGCCAAACGATGTCCCAGCTTATCGGATTCCGCGCCATCCAGGGCCTCGGTGGCGGAATCATCATGACCACAAGCCTCGCGGCCATCGCCGATCTGTTCCCACCCGAAGAACGAGGCAAGTTTCAAGGACTGGTCGCCCTCGTGTACGGCATGGCCTCGGTTCTCGGGCCGACCTTAGGCGGGTTCATCACGGACAACTTATCCTGGAACTGGATATTCCTGTTCAACGTGCCGGCCGGGATTCCGGTGCTGTTGCTGATCGCACGAACCTTCCCACAAAACACACCTAACACACCTGAAGTCACTCAACGCAACTTGGACTATCCGGGGATGATGACCCTGATATGTGCCATCATTTCTATTCTCCTCCCGCTCTCATGGGCCGGAGTGCAGTACGAGTGGAGTTCGCCACAGACCATCGGCCTTTTAGCGTTCGGATTGGTCATGACCGTGGCTTTCGTGGTCGTCGAATCCCGATCGGATTCTCCCATCATGCCCCTGGACGTCTATCGAAACAGAGTAATGGCGGTTTCGGTGGTCGTGATGTGTCTGAGCGGGCTGGCCTTGTACGGCAGCATCATGTTCGTCCCTTTGTTCTTTCAAGGCGTGCTGGATGCATCCGCCACCACCAGCGGCAGCTACCTGACGCCCATGATGCTCGCGGTCGTGTTCGGGGCTATTCTGTCGGGGATCCTACTCCGCAGAACCGGACGTTACCGGAGACAGGCTTTCTTCAGCACGGGACTCATGACGACAGGCATGTTGCTCCTCTCCGCCATGGACGAACGGACAAGCTTTGCCGGGGCCGTGGGATCCCTCGTGATCATGGGGATTGGCCTGGGCGGGACGCTACCCGTGTTTACCATGGCCGTACAGAACTCGGTCCCGTTCAGGTTCAGGGGACTGGCCACTTCCATGCTTCTGTTCTACAGGTTAGTAGGCGGAATGATGGGGCTCGCCGTACTGGGTGCCGTGTTGACGAAGCGGTTCTCCAAGCGGTTGGAAGGGATGCTCTCCGAGAACGTCAGGGCCTCACTGCCCCCGGACCGGCTGGACGCCATTGAGAAAAATCCGCGAGTGCTGTTCGATCCGTCTACCACCGATACGCTCAGAGCCGAATTCGCGGAGGTGGAAGTTGACGGCGTGCAAATGACGGAGATGTTGCTCGATTCTCTCAATTCCGCGTTGGCCGGAGCGGTCGGCGATACGCTCACGGTCGGCGCGGTGGCGATATCGCTGTCCGTCGTTGCCGTGCTTTTCCTGGACACGCCGGGCGGTTCGGCGCATGCACCGAAGCGCGAATGACTTACGGCGTCCCGACCAGGCGAAACCCGACGTCATACCGCAGGAAGGCGGACAGATTCCAGTAGCGGTTCGAGGAACGCAGATACCTCGGGTAGCTGGTCCAGGCGCCGCCACGCATCATGTGCCGCGCACAATTCCCGCTCTTCCACGCGCTTCCGTCAGCCGGGGGGCCGGGGAACTTCTTGCCCCAACAATCCTCCAGCCACTCCCAGACGTTCCCGCTCATGTCGTACAGTCCCAACCCATTGGGTTGCTTCTGCCCGACGCGATGGACCCGGTGTCCGCTGTTCTTGTCATACCAGGCGACCGAACCCAGATCGTCGCTCCCGACGTACAGGAAGGCTTGATTCTTTTGCCCTCCCCTTGCGGCATATTCCCATTCCGCATCCGTCGGCAACCGATAGTGCCCTCCGGTCAGCGCGTTCAATTTCTTGAGAAACATTTTGGTGTCGTCCCAGCCCACGTGCTCGACGGGACACCGGGGGCAGTTCCGGAACTTGCTCGGATTTTTGCCCATCACCGCCTCCCACAGATCCTGGGTCACCTCATACTTGCCGATCGTGAAACTCTTCACCTGGACCTGCCGGACCGGCTTTTCGTCCTCGTCACAACTGCTCTGTTCCTCGGTACAGCCCATCGTGAACGTACCGCCCGGGACGACAACCATCTGCTGCTGGAGGTTTTTCAATAACAACGGCAACGAGTCCTTGAGCGTGGCGGCCCGTTCCTGCGCAGCCGCCTGTCGTTTGGCTTCTTCGGCTCGCCGTTGCTCGGTTTTTTCGATTTTCTTCCCCGCTGCGGAAAGCAGTTCCAGGGTCGGCCGATAATATTCGGAACTCTTTTCGATATTGACGACAAATTGTTTCAGCGAGGCTTGTCCCTGGCGGGCGTCGTCGACTGTCGTGCCGTGTTCAACCAGAAGTTTGCCGAAAAAAAAGTAGAACTCCAACGGGGGTTCGGTATCCAAGGCTTCGATTTTCTCGAAGGCCTGTCTTGCGGTTTGCGGCTGGCCGTTTTCAAGCGCCTTCTTCGCTTCCAACAGGTATTGATCCGCCAGAATGTCATCGGGCAGGTCCTGGGACACCGCCATCCCGCAAAAGCACAGACTCAGGATGACACAAGCCAGGGTCAACGTTGTTCTCATCTTCGCTTTCCTTCCGCCGTTGGCAACATGTAAATGGATAAGAAATGGACGACCGACTCGCGTCGGCGAGCGGATATTAGTAGAGCGCCGTCGAAGCGTCAAGGAAGAGGAACCATCCGGCACATGACATTTTACGGCAGGTTTCTCGGGACAATGCGGGATCGAAGGGTCAACGTCCGGTAGCCTTCGTTCTCGGGATATTGGCTGTCGGGGTGGGCGGTTCGAGCCGTGACCTGCACGTCAACTGCCCGGATACTCGGCGCGTGCGTCGTGGGATGCCCCAGGGCGTCGCGATATGAAACGGTAAATGCCTTGATATGTTCCGCCACGGGTTGTCGCCCGCCCATTCCCACTTTGCGTCGCAACGTGGAGGTCGAGTCGTCAAACAAATAGACAATGGACTCCTTCGAGTCGGTGGGTACGCCGTTTCCGTTCAAATCGGTTCGAACGTGCAATTCCGTCGGATGATAGCTGAGCCCATAAAAATCATTCGATGAAACGGCATCCCGATTGACTCCCATGGGATCATAGCCGGCCATGCGAATCTCCCTGGCCATCATGTCCAATGCGGCACGAGCGGTTTGTTGCATGGCCAACACGTCTTCCTGAACGATTTGCTTCTTGACCTGATTCAGATGGACAGCATAGACCGCGCCAATGGTGAACAGCCCCAAGGCCAAGGCGATCAGCAGTTCCGTTAAGGTGACTCCTCTTTGGTTGGTCACGGGTGTGAAGCTCCTTGGCAGCTACGGTGCAAGGATCGTGGATACGGTCACGGAGTGCAGGTCGTCCGCCCACGACACCATGACCGTCGCCGTTTGTAATCCCGGAACGGGCCTGCCCGTCTCCATCCGGACGACCCGTTGATACATGTCAAAGTCGGGTATGGTGCCATAGGCTTCCGTGGTTTCACGTGCAGCCGCCGGGTCGTAGCCGGAGCCCCTGACCCGTTCCAGCTTGTCCTGGGCCAGGGTGGTGGCCACCGTTAAATGTTTGCTCGCTGCTGCGCCCTTACTCGCCGTGACCGCCACTCCCGCGAAGGCCAAAACAGCGACAAAAAAGAGCGCCATGGCAATGACGGCTTCCAGAAGAGTTAAACCTTGATGGTTCGTCGCGTGGCTCATACGGAAATATCAGGGGGTATTCACTTTTACGCGACCCGTAATCGCAATCGTAATCCTTTTTTCTCCCGAGGCATTGGAGACCGTGATCGTGCCAAAACTGGAGGCCGTGCCTCTCGGATTGAAGATCGGATTCCTGTTGGACTCGATCGTCACGCCGGCAAACTCCTCCAGGATCGAACGGGTTTCGACGGGTTCACCCGGATCAGCTCTTCCATTATTGTTAACGTCGTTCAAAATATCATAATGCTGCGGGCCCGTAAAAAAGACGCGAACTTCATTGCCCTGCTTAACGGCTTGTGCTTTTGCTGACAAGAGATCCGCGCGTATTTGTCGGACCGCTCCATTCAGACGATAGGACGGCAGTTGGGAGGAAAGCCAGATGCCGCTTAACCCCAACACGACCGCCAGAATCCCGAGGACAATCATCAGTTCCGTCAACGTATATCCGGATGATCCATGAAACGGACGTGCACGTGTGTCCGGCGATTTGGATGAAAATCTCCCCGAATGGAAACGTTGGTGTTCGCAAGCATGGCTGTTCCATGCTCGTTTCCGATTTTCACGACACAAACATGTTCTCATACATACCCAACAGTTCCTGATAAAAAAACAGCGATGCCACCGCCCCTGCTGCCAGGAACGGGGCAAAAGGAAGGTACTGACCACGCTCCATGTCGCGAAAGGCCATGAGACCGATGCCGACCATGGCCCCGGCACATGACGCGAGAAACAAGGTCATGCACACGTGCTGCCAGCCAAGGAACGCACCGATCATCGCCAGGAATTTGATGTCGCCCCCACCCATCCCCTCTTTTCCAAACAGAAACGGACTGACGACCGCGAGCATCCACAGGATCCCTCCTCCCAATGCGATACCCAGCAAGGAACCGGTCCAGCCCACGGGCAAGATGACTGCCGCGGTGAAAAAGCCGATGGCCAGACCCGGGAGAGAGATGACGTCCGGGATCACGAAATGATCGAGATCGATCATCGTCACGACCAACAGCAACGAAAGAAACAACGCATACACGAGGGCGCTACGGGTCCATCCGAACGTGTAGACGATCCCGAGATAGCCCGCTGCATTCAGACATTCCACCAGGGGATAGTGCCATGAAATCTTTCCCCCGCACCATCGACACCGTGCTCGCAACCGGAGAAAACTCAAGAGCGGAACGTTATCGAACCAGCAAATATTCGTCTGGCATTTCGGGCAACGGGACCCCGGCCGAATGATGGATTCACCGCGGGGGATTCGCAGAATGCAGACGTTGAGGAAACTCCCTATGACCAATCCCACCACAAACAACAAAATATAGGAGCCTGAAACATCCATCACTCTATATGTCGTGACTCTGAAAAAATTTTCTTTTTTCTTACTTGGAACGCTTGTTCCACTTTACTTTTTAATGGGCACCCTGCTAGTATTACCTACAT
>VXOF01000005.1 GCA_009840285.1 Nitrospira sp. SB0662_bin_26 | reverse complement strand
TCTCATCCGCCGTTGCTGAGCACCAACATTGGACCAGCCTGCTGAAGTAGCGCCTCATCCATACCCGCAGACAAAGAATGGGGAGACGTCGCAGTCAATTAAGCTGCGAGAGCCAATTCTTGGTTGGCAATTATAGGTTTCCCGAAGGTTTAACGAGACTCCGAGAGCTCGACACGCACCGTTGACCTCCTGATCCCCGTCGAAGCCAGTCACCCCCTTTGTAAGATGGTTGCTTTCACTTCGGCTTACTATATCCTAACCCTTGCTGTAAGTGCTAGCCCGGATATCTAGTCTACATGCCGCATTTGTAGGGCGGCATCCCGGGGCAAAGCCCGGGACATGCCTTTTGCAGTCAAGAGATGGCGTGGCTACAAAGACAGAACAGCTGCTCCTTTCCTTCGGCTAGGCTCAGGACAGGCCCTTCGACTTCGCTCCGCGACGCTCAGGGCAGGCGTTGCCAGAATAGCTAGTCAGCGTCGGGCGCGACCGAGTCCTGTTCCTCCCCGTTGTCCGCCCGCTTTGCGGAACATAGCAGAATCATAGCAGGACATAGTAAAAGTATAGCAAGCATAGCAATGCGATGTTTGTACGAGGAACCCCCAACCACTTCTCCTGCCAGGGGAAAGGTTTTCGCAGGCATCATTCACATTTGCCCTCTGGGCGGTCTGGCAGTATGATTGTTCTCAGTCCAGCACCGTGCGCATGGAGGTCCTCATGAAGTACAAAATCGCTCTGCACCACTCTGACGAAGGCTACAGTGCGTCCGTGCCCGGCTTGCCCGGGTGTTGGTCCCAGGGCCAAACTGAAGCGGAGGCCCTCGCGAATATTGAAGTTGCCATCCGAGAGTATTTCAGCGTCGTCGAAGGCCTTTTGAAAGACGCCGAAGTCCGAGAAATCGAACTGGCCGTCTAACCATGCCCAAGCTTCCGGGTGTCAACCATCTGGATGCGGTGCGCGCTTTGGAGAAGGCGGGTTTTCGCATTGCCCGTCAAGGCAAGCACATCGTCATGACTGATGGCGTGCGCATTCTGACGATTCCACGAAACAATCCTGTGAATGCCTTTACGATGGGCGGCATTGTCCGGGACGCAGGATTAACCATTGAGAGTTTCCGCAAACTATTATCATAGCTCGCTCATCCTGTAGCTGTGATGTTTTGCTGCGTCGCAACCTCTCCTCAGACTAGGACTTCTGCATCCCGTTCTCTCCCCATTTTCCTGATTCCGCTCGGAGTCGTGGGCCCATTTTGGGAGGATGAGAGAAAAAGAAAGCGCGATAAGATCGCGCGGCTACGAAGGCAAAAGACGCTGGATCCTCGATTAAGGATGTCGAGGATGACAGAAGGAGAAAAGCAGATTCTTCGCTTCGCTCAGAATGACCACAGGCAGGAATGGGTAGTGGTCATGCGAAGCCGGGGCGTGTTACAAAGGAGACCTTCGGGTTGTCCTTTCACGAACAGGAGGAGTGTATGGCGTGGGTGTATGTGTTTGTGGCCGGGGTTTTTGAGATTGTCTGGATTACCGGGATCAAATATGCGGACGGGTTTACGCGGTTGTGGCCGAGCGTGGGGACGGTCGTGGCGATGAGCGTGAGTATGGTGTGCCTGTCGTTGGCCGTGCGGGCCATCCCGATCGGGACGGCGTATGCCGTGTGGACCGGGATCGGTGCGGCGGGTGCGGCAATTATGGGTATGGTCCTGTTCAATGAGCCGCGCGATGCCGCGCGTTTGTTGTTTATCGTGTTGATTGTATCGGGGGTCGTGGGGTTGAAACTGTCTACGCCCGCTTAAGCGCTAAATCGAGAATTGGAACACGGGTTGGTTGCCGATGGTTTCGGCGATGATACCTTTTTCTTTGAGCGCGGTGAGGACGGCGTGGGCCGTGCTGGTGAAGTCTTCGGGGCCGGTGAAGGAGAGATCGGCTTCGATGGGAGAGGGGGTTGTCTCCTGGCTCATATAGACGGTGAGGACCGGCGCGGGATGCACCAGCGTGCGGATCGCTTCGACCGTTTGGTCCGCCGGCAAACGGAATGAGTTGGTCGTGGAAATCAGCAGGACCCCGGTATCGATGAGCAGTCGTGCCACTTCGCCGTAGCGGCGGATCATTTCCCGGGCATCGCCTTCCTGCAGATCGGCGTCGAGCCCGCGGCGCAGGTTTTCCGGATCCAGCATGTAAACGTGCCGGCCTTCGGCCACGAGCGTGGATTCCACTTTTTTGGCCAGGAAGGTTTTGCCCGTGGTATCGGGGCCGATGAGGAGGACGAGCGCTGCACGGTGGCCGTAGTGTTTGGCGCGGTCCGCCAATGTGACGTCACCCGTGACCCAGGCGAAATCCCGTTGGCGAGCCTCGATCCGCAGGGTCTCTTCACGGTCCGCCACCATCTCGGTGATGATGCCGCCCCCGGACACGTCGTAGTCATCGACCAGGACGAACCGGCCTGTCGTCTCGAAATCGGAATACAGATCGAAGGCGAGCGGAGCCTTGGTCTGGATGGTCACGTCCGCCACTTCGTTGCGCTTCACGACGGTGTTGGTCTGGTGCTGATCCAGCGAGAGGTTGTCGGCGTCCACGATGCGATGAATCGCCGCGACGCGGCATTCGACTTCGTGCGTGGCCAACCGGACCAGATAGGATTTGTCCATGTCCAGGGGCCGGCGCCCGAGCCAGAACAGGTTGGCGCGAAAGGTCGTGGAGACGAGCGGCAGGGAACTCTCGTGACTGACAATCTCCCCGCGCTCGACGAAAATCTGTTCGTCCAGGGTAATGCCCACGGATTGCCCGGCCTGCGCTTGCGTGGGCGGCGGTTCGATGTTGAAGGCTTCGAGCGTTTGCACGACCGCGCTCTTGTTCGACGGCGAGAAGATCACCTGGTCCCCCACCTTGAGGCGTCCGGACGCGATGCGTCCCGTCAGGATGCGGCGGGCGTCGAACTTATACACGTCCTGCAGCGGAAACCGCAGGGGTTGTTCAGCTTGTTCGGATTCCGAGGAAAATTGCGCCAGGGATTCGAGCACCGTGGGACCGGTGTGCCAGGCCATCTGCGGGCTCGGCGTGGCGATGTTGTCCCCGCGTTTGGCGCTGGCGGGGATCACGAACTGGGGCGTCACGTCGAGTTGGGACAGGAACGCGCGGTACTCTTTTTCGATGAGCGCGAACGTCTCCTGGCTGTAGTCCACGAGGTCCATCTTGTTCACGACTACGGTGACCTGTTTCACGCCCAGCATCGACAGCAACAGGCCGTGCCGTTTGGATTGATCCTTGACTCCTTCCAGGGCATCGATCAGCAAGAGTGCGGCTTCGGCCCGCGCGGCCCCGGAGATCATGTTTTTCAGAAATTCCTTATGCCCGGGCGCGTCGATGATGATGTATTGCCGGCCCGCCCATTGGAAAAAGGTGCGGGCGGTATCGATCGTCACGCCCTGCTGCTGTTCTTCCAGGAAGGCGTCGAACAGGAAGGCGTATTCAAACTCTTTGCCCTGCTGTTTGCAGATGGCCTGAATCTTTTCGACCTTGCCTTCCGGCAGGGTGCCCGTGTCCGCGTACAAGCGGCCCAACAGGGTGGACTTGCCGTGGTCCACGCTGCCGACGATGACGATGTTCATGCGGTCGCGGATATCGACGGTCGCCGCGGTTTCGGCCTTACATGTATCCATCTTTGCGGAGCACCTCCATGCCCCGGCCTTCGTCCTGAGCGCGACCGGCGCGTTCGGCCACGTTCGTGGCGCGCAGTTCTTCTATGATTTCATCGACCGTGGAGGCGGTGGATTTGATGGGGAAGGTGCAGGGGGCGCACCCCAGGCTCCGGTACCGGGTGCCATTGCCCTTGTCGAGGTACAAATCCATGAAGGGAATGTTTTCGAGCTTGATGTATTCCCAGATGTTGATTTCCGTCCAGTCCAGCAGGGGGTGAATCCGGATGTGGGTGTTGGGCGGGAACGAGGTTTTGAATTGATCCCACAGCTCCGGGGGTTGGTCGCGAAAATCCCAATCGTTGTTTTTATCACGCGGGGAGAAATACCGTTCCTTCGCGCGCGTGCTTTCTTCATCCGCGCGGACGCCCAGGATGATGCCCGTGTACCCTTTCTCCTCCAGCAAGATCTTGAGCCCGTTGGTCTTGAGCGCGGTGCAGCATTCGACCCGTCCCCGCTCGTGATTCATCCCTTCGGCCAGGGCTTTCTTGTTCTGTCCGACCACCAGGTTGAGGCGCCATTCGCGCGCCAGCCGGTCCCGGTACTCGATCATCGCGGGGATTTTGTAACTGGTATCCACGTGCAGGAGGGGAAACGGGACGTGCCCGAAGAAGGCTTTGCGGGCCAACCACAAGAGCACCGTGGAATCCTTGCCCATGGACCAGAGCATGCCCAGGTTATCGAAGTGTTTGTAGGCCTCACGCAGGATGTAGACGCTTTGGTCTTCCAGTTGCCGAAGATGTCTCATGCGTGCACGACCTTTTCTTCCGGTGTCGTTGCAGGTTGCCCCGAGTCTCCGAGGGGCGCCGGGGATGACGCGAGAGCCGCCAGCTTTTTCGCAGCCGCGCCGGAGTCCAATGCCCTTTTTGCCAACGGCACGCCTTCGGCGATGGACGGGGCCTGCCCTCCGGCATACAGGAACATGGCGGCGTTGTACACGACCCAGTCGCGGTACCGGGCCTGCCCTGAGCGTCCTTCGACTTCGCTCATGCTACGCTCAGGACGAACGGAGGGAGAAGACATCGGTCTTGAACCTTGGTTGTGCAGGACGCGCTTAATCATGTCCGCCTCCAGGGCCGGGATGTCTTTGGGCGAGGCATGCTCCGAACCGTGAGTGGGCTGGGGAGCTACGGCCATGTGCTGGAACGAGCCCGGGGAAAGCCGGACGTCTTCGGGTTTGAGCGACAAGGGGGTCACGCGGTTGTCGCGCAGTTCCCGCATGGTCGTCAGGGTCGTCATCGAGAGTTCGGGGAATCCTTCCACCCCCTGAAAGACCAGGAGCCTGCGCCCGCCGAGCATGGTCACCGCTTCCGGGATCTTTTCGAGGTACGGCGGATGAGCCACGCCCACCACTTGCGAATGCGCCCGCATGGGATTCAGGAGCCGGGCCACCTGATGGAACAGGTTTTGAGCCCCGAGTTGTTCGCGCAATGCCAGTAACTTGGCCAGGGGAGGGTGATACAGCGCGAGGTCCAGGTACGCGAAGCCGTCCCGTTGCAACGCGCCGGCAAGCTCGTCCCCTTGTAACGCGGCGGGAATGCCCAATTGCGCCAACACCCGTGGCAGGTCGGAGGAAACCGTGGGATTGTCGACGCCGTGAAACAGGATGGCGGCCCCGGCGGAGGCGGCGACAATGGCTGCGGGCAGGCAGACGTGGTGCGTATTATGCTTTTCGGCATAGACCGGCACGTCCACCACGTTGAGGCCGGCCGGCGCGGTGGTCGGAGCCACGTAGCTTCGCGTGGCCGCGGAGAACGAGGCCAATTCCGTCACGCCTTCCAGCTTGATCCGCATGGCCATCAGGAAAGCCCCGGTCTGGTGGGGTGTTGCATCGCCCTCGATCATAGCCCGGGCGGCCTGTTTGGCTTCGTCCCACGAGAGGTCTCTGGCCCCGCGTTGCCCTTTTCCGATTTTGGTGATGAGTTGATGCATCAGCGTTGCCTGCAATGGGTCAAACTTACGGTCGAATTCCAATGGTGGTTTATGGTGTTCTTCCGGGGAGATGGTTACTGGTGCAACCCACATTCGGTTTTATCCAGACTCTGCCATCGGCCGGACCGGGGATCAGCTCCCGGCTGAACGGGCGCCGTGCAGTAGGTGCATCCGATGCTGGGATAGTTCTGGTCATGAAGCGCGTTGTAGGGCACGTCATGCGTTTTGATGTACGCCCAGACTTCCTCGTTGGTCCACGCCGCCAGGGGATTGAACTTGACGAGACCGAACCTGGCGTCCCATTCCACCAGCCCCGCGGTCGCCCGTGTGGGCGACTGGTCGCGACGAATGCCGGTGACCCATGCCGCGTAGTTTTTCAAAGTTTTGGTCAACGGCTCGACTTTCCGGATTCGGCAGCATTCATCCGGCTGCCGGACCCACAACAGGTCTCCGAATTCTTTCGCCTGCTCCGCGGGCGTGAGCGCCGACGCCACGCGAATCACCTGCTCGGGAGAAACCTTGTATCGCTCCATCAGGCGGTCACGCACGGCGTAGGTTTCCGGAAAGAGGAAATCCGTGTCCAGATAAAAGAGCGAGGCTTTTGGATTGATGCGGTGCATCATGTCCCAGAGCACCACGTCCTCCGCGCCGAAACTGCACGCCAATACCACCTTGGGGAAGAACCGGTCGAACGCATAAGTCAGGACTTCTTGAGGCGAGCGGCCCTCAAAGCGTTGGTTCAGTTCCTGAATCGCTTCTGTTGAAAAATCTTCTTGCACGGTTTCCGTCATCTACGGTTCCTGCCTTCTTTGTCATCCCCGACTTGATCGGGGATCCAGCGTCTTTGCCTTCGTAGCCGCATGATCCTGTGTGTGTTCACTCTTCGCCTAATTCTCCACCTTTTCGACTAAAATCTTGAAATGCTGCTCATCATTTTCCAAGGGATCCTCGGCGAGCACCTTGTGCCCGTCGTTGCGAAGACTCATGGGCACGTTCTTGATGGGCTCCCCGGCATCCAGCCAGACTTCAAGGCGCTCACCCTCGTCCATCATTTCCAGTTTCAACTTGGTCTTGACGTAGTTCAGCGGGCACATGACCCCTCGAAGATCCAGCACGGTCACGTCCTCCACGGGTTCGCTTTGGACGGCGGCCGCCGGGGCCTGCGCCGTTTCCGCCTCGACCGGGCTTTCTTCGGCGAGTCCGAGCTTGAGATCCTCGCCCACAGCTTCGGTCAATTTCCGGCAATGCTCCACGAACCCTTTGGCGAAGGCCATCTTCTGGTTGGTGAATTCAGCGGAGTTGTTTTTGGTGCCCAAGTCGCTGACGGTCCGGGCCAACCCGCGATACGTTTGCGGAATGAGCCCGTTTTGCCGGTCGGCGAACTGATCGAATTCCGCCAGCGTGTCGGCGTCGGTGTTCGGATCGATGCCCTCGGTCACGAGCAGGGCCTTGGCTCCGGCCACCACGGCGCGATAGGACTTGTTGATGGCCATGGCATATTGATGTTTCTCGGCCAGGATGCGGGCCTGGTACAGTTCCTGCTCGGCTTCCAGGATCCGGTTGTCGATCATCTCGATGGCGCCGCCGGCACATTCACCGGGCCCGAGGTCTTCGAGCGTAAATTCCTCATCCGCTTCCCAGTCGAAGTAGTACGAGGGATCTTCGGCATAGGACGGCAGGATGGAATGGCCGATCAGTTCTTCCTTGAGCGCGTTCTTGCCCGCCCGTTTGACAAAGGTGTGCAGGCTTTCGCCCTCCTGGCGATCACGTCGATACACGTCGAGCAAGTGCGACACCGCGGCAGGCACGTTCTTGGCCGGGAGCTTGATCGTCATGTGTCCGACTTCCGCGGTCCCGTTGACCCGCCCGCCGAGATGCAATTCATACACCGGGGCGATGTGGTCGCCGACGCGTTTGCCCACCCCGTGCAGCCCGATGGTCGAGATATGGTGCTGGGCGCACGAATTGTGACAGCCGCTGATATGGATCGTGGTCCCTTTCAAATCCTCGGGGACTTGACCGGGCGGAAAGACTTCCGCCAGGGCGCGGGCGACGCCCTTGGATGAAGTGATGCCCAGGCCGCAGGTATCGGTTCCCGGGCAGGCCACGATGTCTTCGGTTTTATTCGCCCCGGGCTGGCTCAATCCGTGGGCGTCCAATTCCTCGTGAAAGGCCTCAAGCTGTTCATCGGCCACCCAGCGGATAATCAGGTTCTGCCCGATCGTGGTGCGCACGTTGCCGTTGGAATAGCGTTCGGCCAAGTCAGCCACCACCAGCATTTGCTCGGCGGTGATATCCCCTGTCGGCAGTCGCAGCACGGCTGCGGAAAACCCATCCTGCCGTTGCTTCACCACGTTGGTGCGTTTCCACGTGGCGAACGGCGAGGCCGGATCTCCATTCGGGTGACCGCCATTGCCGTTGCCGCCGTTCTTGGCCGGCATGATGAGGGGAGCCGGGTCGGCATGCGGGAGGAGCTTGATCGGCGGATGCGCGGGCTTGACGCCGAACATCTCTTCATAGGCTGCTTCCCACCGGCGCTTGAATTCTTCGAACCCCAGTTTCTCGATCACGAACTTCATGCGGGCTTTGCTGCGGTTCTTGCGATTGCCCAGATTGTCGAAGACTTTGATGACGGCTTCGATGGACGGGATCAGGTCATCCATGGGCACGAATTCCCGGAGCAGATGGGCGATGCGCGGGGCCGCGCCCAATCCGCCGCCCACCACCATGCGAAAGCCGATGGTGCCGTCCTCGGCTTTCTTCGCCAATAAGCCCACATCGTGGATGGACGTCATGGCGCAATCGTGATTGCAGCCGGAAAACGCGATCTTGAATTTTCTCGGCAGGCTCTGGTTGAGCGGGTTGCGCAGCAGGTGTCGGGCCACGGTGTTCGCGTAGGGGGTGACGTCAAAGACTTCACCCTGGCACACGCCGGCCAAGTGGCAGGCCGTGACGTTGCGGACGGTGTTGGCGCAGGCCTCGCGGGTGGTGAGCCCGACTTCCTCGAGTTTGCGCATGACCGTGCTGACCTGCGGCAGGGGCACGAAGTGCAATTGAATATCCTGCCGGGTCGTCACGTGGCCGACGCCCGTGGCGTAAGTCTCGGCGAGTTCGGCGACGCGGCGTACCTGGTTGGACGTCATCCCGCCATAGGGAATCTTGATGCGTATCATTTGCACGTCCGCCTGCCGCTGGCCATAGATGCCGTACTGCAACCGGAACGGCTTGAACAGGTCCAAAGTGACGTCACCGGCTTGTAACCGTTTGACCTCATCTTCAAACGTTTCGATTTCCTCTTGAATTTCTTGAGGGATGGGGATGGTATGAATCTCAGGAAACGTGGTGGAACGGCCCGTGTTCATGATGTGCCTCCGGATGGAATGGGGAATAGACTTCCAATGCCGTTAAATGTGATACATCGGCGCTCGTTGTTGTTCGAGCTCCGTATATTGTTCAATCAGGGATTGCAACGTGACCGAACTCAAAATTTCCCGTTCGGCCTGGTATACGCGATCCCATAGCCTCGATAATAACGCCTCGCGATGGGGAGGCCGCAAGGCCCGCCCATTCGTGCCGGCCTCCCGGGTCTCCGGCTCCGTTTGACCGTTCATCGTTTCGACGATGGCGGCCAGGGACACGTTCGCTGGGGGTTGCCGCAGCACGTATCCTCCCTGCGGTCCCCTGATGCTGTCAACGATGCCGCCTTGCTTCAAGGCGTGCAGCACCTGTTCGATAAATCGCGGAGGGATGGTCTGCCGCCGGGCAATCGTCCTGGCCTGCACCGGCCCCTCGCCGTATCGCAGGGCGAGGTCCAGCGTCGCAAAAATCGCGTACGTGACTTTCTGCGGAACCTTGATCATGTCAATTCATACTTTTCCGATAGGAATTATAGAATTATAGGAATTCCTTCAGATTATGTCAATACCATTCTAGATGGGCCTATCCATTGCCGTCCCCTAAATGGTCATTCCGAACGTAGTGAGGAATCTGCAGTTTCTTTTTTCCTGTCATCCTCGACATTTTTAATCGAGGATCCAGCGTCTTTGCCTTTCGTATTTCTCCCTCTCCCATTTCCTGCATAAAGCGGGAAATAGGGAGAGGGCAGGGTGAGGGGGGAAGTTCAGCTCCCGACGGTCACGCAAGGCCGCATCTTTTCCAGCGTTTTCTTCCCGATGCCCGGAATCTTCAGCAGGTCGTCGACGGTCCGGTAGGGCCTGCCGGCGGTGATCTTGGCGGCTTTGACCGAGCCGATACCGTGAAGTTCCTGGAGCTGCTCGGTCGATGCGGTGTTCAGGTTGATGGGGTTGTCGCAGGAGGTGCGTTTTGGTTTCAGCTTCGCTCTGAGTGCCTTGCGTTCCCGGTCTTTTTCGCGCTGGCGTTTGTGCATGTCGGAGAGGAGGCGCGGGTCGGTTTCCCCCCAGATCCCGGCACGGTTCAACATGGCGACCGAACGCATGTCCTGGAGTTCCTTGAGTACGGTCTGGCTCGGGGTACCGTCCGGTGCCGGACGTGTTTTCCCGTGAATTCTCGCCAAGCCCTGCTCCACGAGCAGGTGCCCGAGGTCGCGGCCGTCGTGGGTTTCGATAAAAGCGTAGTAGCGGCCCGTGGCCGAGCGTCCCGGAGCAAAAGCGTAACTGGTACGAACGGTGAACGGCCGGGACAGGACCTGTTTGACGTACTCGGCGGCCTGTTTGCCGAAGTGCACGACAGCCGCAGGGTCTTCGAGGCCGAAATGGTATTGCTGCTCTCGGATTCTTTCCAATTCGGCATCGGTGCCCGCGGAGGTCTCCAGGCAATCCACGTAGTAGAGCCGCAAATGCAGTTCCTTGCCTGCAGCCTTGACCTTGAAACTGTCCCCGTCGTTCAGGCCGGCCTCGATCAGCGTGGCGTTCTTGAGGGTCTCAAGCTCGGCTGCCGGAATGGCCGTCGCCAGACAGCATGAGAGAAACAGAAAGGAAAACAGGCATTTCTTCATAACGGTTGTATCGTAACCGGACGATTCGTCTGTCTTATGCGCGAGATGCGTACGATGATATGAGAGAAACACATACTGCATCTCTAAAGAAATATCCAGAAGTGGAGGTAGTGTCTCAATGTCCGCCGGTGCGGATGCCCAATGCTTGTAATCGGGCCAAGAGGTTTCGGTCGCCGCCCGTGACGGTGATTGGTGTGCCGGCGAATTCCCGGCGATGCGGATAATCTCTTCGGAGCCCGTCGAATGCCTGGGGCCGCAAGGGCTCGGGAACGGCGAATATGTCACACATTCGCGCGTGGTCCGCGGGTAGGTCGTACAGGGTCGTGAGAATGTCATGGGCCAGGGTCTGGAAATCTTTGCCGGTGGCATCGAACGCAAGATGGGGCAAAGCGCCGGGTGCCGGTGCAGCCGGTGGATCAGGATGAACCCAAGCCGGTTCGATTCCCCAAAAGCGGCAGCAGGCGTGATACACCATCACCGTTCCATTGATTTTTCCGTCTGAAGAGTAGCCGGCAATGTGGGGCGTGCCGAGGGTGCCCCGGTCCAGAAGATCCCAGTTGATGGCAGGCTCCCGTTCCCAGACGTCCAGAACCGCGCCGCCTATCGTTCCCTTGGTCACTGCCCCGAGCAGGGCTGTGTTATCCACGACTTCCCCGCGTGAGGTATTGATCAGAATGGCAGAGGGCGTCATGCGGGCCAGTTCATCGGCTCCGATCAAATGAAACGTGGCGTCGGGTCCGTCGTATGTCAACGGGACGTGCAAGGTAATGAAGTCGGCTTGCAGGGTTTCAGCCAGTGACAGGTATCGTTGGTCGCCGGTTGCTCGCGCCAAAGGGGGATCGTTCAGCAGCGTCTGCATGCCCAGTGCGGGTGCCTTGACAGCCAAAATGCTGCCGATCCGGCCGGCGCCGATGATCCCGAGGGTTTTTCCGTTGAGGCTCAGCTCCTTGGTATGAGCCGTCACCAACAGGGCTGTCAGCACGTATTCTGCCACGGCGTTTGCATTGCACCCGAGGGCCGCGGCAAACCCGATGTTGTGAGCGGCCAGATACTCCCGGTCGATATGCTCGACACCCGTGGTCGCCGTTCCCACGAATTGCACGTTCGTGCTGGCCAACAGCGCGGCGTCGACTTTGGTGACGGACCGGACGATCAGCGCGTGGGCTTTCCGAATCGCCTTGCGGGTGATGTCTCGTCCCGGGAGCAGGGTCACGGACCCGAGATGCGAAAACGCTTCCCGGGCAAACGGAATATTTTCATCGACGACGAATTGCACGTGTCCCTCACTCCGGATAGGATTTTCTCTTTTCTTTTGGCACTGGTATATCATAAAATTTTACGAGTGCTCGGGGAAGAAGGGACGCTGGTGAAAACCTCGTCTGCCTGAATGATTATTCCGAATACCTGACGCGACGAGGGAGAGGAGAAGGAATGGCCCAGAGAACCAAGGCAACGAAAAAACCAACGGCATCCGGAGGAACGAAAAAGCCCGTCACCAAGAAAACGACCACACCGGCCAAAGCGAAAACGAAGAAAGCCGTACAGTCCCCCCCGGGACCTTCGACCAAACAGGTGAAAATCGGACAAAAGGCTCCGGCCTTCTCCTTACCGAATCAGGACGGAAAAATCGTGCGGCTCTCCGACTTCAAGGGCAAGAAAGTCGTACTGTATTTTTACCCGAAAGACGACACGCCGGGTTGTACCAAAGAGTCCTGCGCCTTTCGAGACGGCTTGGAAGAAATTCATGCCAGCGGTGCCGTCGTGTTGGGGGTCAGCGCAGATTCCGTGGACTCGCACAAGAAATTTGTGAAAAAGTACAACCTGAATTTCCCGTTGCTCAGTGACGAAAAGAAAACCGTAGTGCAGGCTTACGGTGCGTGGAAGGAGAAATCACTGTACGGCCGGAAATTTATGGGCATCGAGCGCACGACGTTCATTATCGATGAACAAGGCAAACTCGATGATATCTTCCAGAAGGTCAAAGTGGACGGCCACCTGGAGGAAGTCCTGGCGGAACTCGACGTCATGCCTTAGCTCGGAATTCCCACCAACCTCCTGCTGCGGGCGCCGATCCACTCGCTGTGCCGGGGCGTACTCCCGCAACCCACTTCGACATAGTGTCAACTATGCCTGCAGCGTCTTGCAGTCCGTGCGCC